>JACQHO010000075.1 GCA_016198945.1 Nitrospirota bacterium
GCAAGCCGACAATCCCGCTCACAGCAGCCGCTCAACGGCCTTCCGGTTGCGGTTCCGGACGTGGGGGATTTTCTGGGAATCGTGGGCAATCCGGAGGCGGCGGGAATGAAGGCCGGATTTGAAAAGGCGGCAAGCCGTTTTGTTCCGGATCTCCCCCTGGTCGGCCTTCTTGTTCCGGATGCCGGGCATAGTTATCCGGATACGCGCCGAAGTGATCACGCGCCCTTCTGGGATGCCGGATATCCGGCGCTGATGATGACGGATACGGCAAACTTCAGGAATCCCGCGTATCACCAACCCGGCGACACGCTTGAATCGCTGGACTTTTCGTACATGGCGAAGGTGACAAAAGCGGTTGTGGCCTATTTGGCGGATTCCGTGACGAGGGAGGGGCGATCATGAGGAGCATTTATAATAGACGATATCTTATTCCTTTTCTCATCGTCTTCTCGGTCGTGAGTTTTGGCGGGACGGCCCTGGCCGATCGGCTGGACGATCTGGTCAAGAAGCTTCAATCCAGAACGACCCTGGATCGCCGGGAAGCGGCGCACGAATTAGGCAAGGCCAAGGAGCCGCGCGCCATAGGGCCGTTGATTTCTGCGCTGAAGGACGAGGAGCCGATGGTCCGGCTGGATGTGTCCGGCGCACTGATCGAGATCGGAAAACCGGTAGTGGAGCCCCTGATCCAGGCCGTCCGGCTCGACAACGACCCCATTTTTTTATGGAACGCGATCCGTGTTCTGGAAGAAATTGGAGACCCGAAAGCGATCGAACCGGTGAAGGAGATTCAACAGAAACATCAGGACCCGTCGATTCAGCAAATCTCCAAGTATGCATTGGACAAGCTCCAGCGAATTCAAAAACCTTAAGCGGTCATAGCCGGGGTGGCGGAATGGCAGACGCAGCGGACTCAAAATCCGCCGGGGGCAACCCCATGAGAGTTCAACCCTCTCCTCCGGCAGATTTTTGCAAAGCAAAAATCAGAGCAATCGAGCAGTCGAGCATTGGAACATTTGGAGACCGGGAGAAGAAATACGAGATTGCGGTCTAATGTTCGATTGTTCTATTTATCCAGCTAAGAACCGGTAATCACTATTGAGCGCCTTCCTTCAACAAGATCCCTCCCTGTCTCCTAAAGACCGATTGATTTTTGCTCTCGATTATCCGGGTCTTGAAGAAGCCAAAAAGGCGGTCGTGGCCCTCAAGAACCACGTCGGATTGTTTAAGGTGGGCCTGGAGCTTTTTGTGAGCGCGGGTCCCGATGTCTTCAAAGCGATTGCAGAAAATAGCGGCTGCGGCATTTTTCTCGACTTGAAATTTCACGATATCCCGGAAACGGTTCGGGCGGCGGTGCGGGCCGCGGCAGCCCATCGGGTGCAATTTGTGACCGTGCATGCCTCCGGAGGAAAAGAGATGCTCCGTACGGTGGTTGACCATTGTCCGAAGGTCACGAAGGTTCTGGCCGTTACCGTCTTGACCAGTTCAAGCCGGGAGGAGATGAGAGAGATCGGGATGGATGGCAACCTCGATATTCTCGGCCTGGTCCTTCAAAGAGCCCGAATGGCAAAGGCGGCGGGCTGTGCGGGTGTGGTCTGCTCGGGAGCCGAAGTGCGGCGGATCAAAGAGCAAGCCGGCTGGGAGTTAATCGCTGTCGTGCCGGGCGTTCGCCCGGAATGGGCGACGGTGCAAAACGATGATCAGACTCGGGTCACCACGCCGCGCCAAGCGATGCTGAACGGCGCGGACTATATTGTCGTAGGCCGTCCCATCCGCGAAGCAAAAGATCCTTCCCAAGCCGCCGACAGGATCGTTGGGGAGATCAAGACTGCACTACAAGATCCTTCAGCCCATCCATGACCGCCCCGGAGTCCGGTTTGTTTGGACGCGGTTTGAGCGTAAGGGGCGCCTTGACTTATATCGGGAAAATATTATAATGAATTCAATGGGAGACGAATGATGTCTGATATTTCAGAAACCGTGATGGATGCCGAAATAGATCTTCGGGGTGTGATGTGTCCGTATAACTATGTGAAAACGAAGGTTAAATTGGAGGCGATGGCGGTCGGACAGATTCTGTCGGTGATTTTGGATGACGGTGAGCCCATCCGTAATGTGCCGCGCAGCGTTTCGGAAGACGGACATACCATTCTCAAACAAGAGAAAATCGCGGATCATTTTCGGGTGTTGATCAAGAAGAAAAACGGATCATAGGAGTCCGCGGCTCGAAAAACTTCTTGCGCGTAGACCCGATCGGTCGTTCTCGCGCCACGATTGGTTTCATTCCGATTCTTTCCCATCGAGACAAAGCATTCATCCATTCCGAGGGTCTGTTACGCAAGTGATTGATCGACCCCTTTTGGCAAGATACATGCGCCGTGACCGTCATTGAATGGCGAGAGCCCCGAATGAAGCTGACGCTGATTAAAAAGATGCTGCTCGGTTTTTCGATCATGGTCCTCCTAACCCTCCTCACCGGTCTGTATGCGGTTTTGAGTCTTCGAGATATTCGTCAGATGAGCGACAGCGTCATCCAACGGGACCTTCCCGTCATTGAGGCCAGCAGCCGGATGACTGAAACGTTGCTGGCGCAGGATTTGTATGAGAAGCGATCCGTCATTCTGCGGGACCCGTCGGTCCAGACGCTTTTTTTGAACCGAAGCGAGGAGTTCCGTTTGAAGCTGGCCTTATTGAATGCCCTTTCGCCGGAAGACCAGGATCTCAAGGCGCAGATCCAACGCCTTCATCAGGAATATCATCAGTTTTTCAAGGAAGAACAGAACTACCTTGATCGAAAAGAGGAGTCCATGGCGAAGGCCGTTTCGGAAGGTCCCATGCAGTCCCGGTTGAACGAAATGATCAAGCTGCTCCGGGAACTGGAGCGGCGGGCCCGGGAGGACCAGAATTTTAAAACTCGACTGGCCAATCAATTGAGCCAGCGGGCGTTCAATATCACGGTCGTTTTGGTCGTGTTCAGTTTCCTTTTTGGCGTCGGCTTTGCGGTATTCATCAATTCCAATCTCAGCTTTTCGATCAAGCAGCTTCAGGAAGCGGCGCACTACATCGGCCAAGGGCTGTTCGACAGGGCCTTGAATGTGAAAGCGACGGATGAGGTTCATGAATTGGCCGACTCTTTTCGTTGGATGTCGAAGCGATTGAAGGAGCTGGGCGAGATGAACCTGGATGCGAATCCCCTCACCCGGCTTCCGGGAAACCTGGCGATTGAAAAAGCCCTATTAACCCGACTTCAAGCAGGAACACCGTTTGCCTTTTGCCTGGTTGACCTGGATAATTTCAAGGCGTTCGGCGATCGGTACGGGTATATCCGGGGCAGCGATGTCTTGAAAAAAATGGCGACGATTCTGACGGAAGCCGAGAAGGCGCTCGGATTGGAGCACGATTTTGTCGGCCACATCGGCGGGGATGATTTTGTCGTCATTACCGATCCCCCCCGGATGGACAAACTGTGTGAAAGGATCATCCATGATTTTGATCAGGCCATTCCCGAATTTTATGATGATGAGGATCGGCGGCGTGGGTACATCGTCTCGCGCGACCGAAAGGATGTCGAGCAGCAGTTTCCGTTCATCACGGTTTCAATCGCCGTCGTTACGAACCAGAAGCGCGTGATCACAAGCCCCATGCAAGTGGCCGAGGTCGCGGCCCAACTCAAGCAGTATGCAAAGACCTTTCCTCGGAGCGTTTATGTGGTGGATCAGCGGAGGACGGTTTGAGGCGCGATCGGAAGGTCGTTCGGTTGATTCATTCTCGGCGGCTCACGCGGGCCCGGGCGGGGTTTTGGGCTCTCCTTCTGCTGATATCGGGTTGCGCCGGGCTCGCATCCCTGGAGAGTTCGACGGCTGCGGCCGAGCATTTTCGGAACGCCGAGCGTTTTTTCGAAGAAGGAAAATATTCGGAGGCCCTGAAAGAATACCGGATCGTGACGGTCCGGTTTCCGGACGACGAACTTGCGGACGACGCCTTGTACCAGACGGCCTATACGGAGATCTATTTTAAGAATGCCGCCGCGGACCCTGGAACGGCGGTCAAGGATTTTCAGAGATTGATTCAAAAATATCCGGACAGCCCGTGGAAAGGTCCGGCGCAGAATTGGGTGAGTTTTCTGGCCCAGGCGGAGTCGCTCAGAACGGAGACGGAGAAGCTGAAGAATGATCTGCAGCGGCTGCTGGATCTGGACATGCAGTCCGAGAAGAAGCGGCGAGAATTGAAATAATCACCACATCGACTGAATGGAGCGGCTGCCTTCGATGACCAGGGTCACTTCTCCGCGAATGGTCCGGCCTTCCATCTGAGTCATGAGCTGAGAGAGTCTTCCCCGCACGATCTCTTCAAACATCTTGGTGATCTCTCGAGCCACCACGGCGCGGCGATCTCCCCAGGCCTCGTACAGATCTTGAAGGCAACGGACAAGGCGGTGGGGAGATTCGTAAAAGATCATCGTCCGGGGTTCTTCCTTCAGCGCGAGGAGATGCTTGAGCCGCCCGGTCCGTTTTTTGGGCAGAAACCCTTCGAATAAAAAGGCATCGGTGGGCAGACCCGATACGGTCAACGCGGCCAGAAAAGCCGAGGGGCCCGGAACCGGTGAAAGAGGAATTCCGGCCTGAATGCACCGGTTGATCAGATAATATCCCGGGTCCGATATCCCCGGCGTGCCGGCATCCGTCACCAGGGCCAGGGATCGCCCCTCTTTGAGTTTCTGAACCAGGATTTCTGTTTTTTCCTCTTTGTTATGATCATGGTAACTGGTCAGCGGAGTGTGAATCTGGTAATGAGTAAACAGCTTTTGCGTATGGCGGGTGTCCTCGGCGGCCACGATGGAGACCTCCTTTAGAATACGCAACGCGCGCAAGGTAATATCGTCCAAGTGACCGATCGGCGTGCTGA
>JACQHO010000076.1 GCA_016198945.1 Nitrospirota bacterium
CTCTCTATGAATTCAACGGTTCAGGGTATGCCTGGACGATTTACTCGGCCGCAGTCCTGGAGCCGTGGAAGGGCTACTGGCTGTGGGTTCGAAATAATGACGTGGTCAACGGCAATACCTACGAATTGATCGTACCCACACCTCCGTAACACAATCGGCGCCGGCCGATGGATCGGCCGATTTCGATATTTTGGACAACCGGGTTCCCCTGGGTATATCGTGCGACATTATCTCAATTTTTGTCTCAACAATACCTTTCTTCTCCTCAAGCGGTCCTTTGCGGTTTTACTTACGCTCGTTCTTTTGGCCATAACACTCAATGTAGACTTTCGAGGATTTAAGGATGGGCTGGCTGCGGCGCAGTTGATTCCAATTCCTTCAGAACCTACCCGAAAGGATGCGCCGCGGACCGGGCAAGAGCAGTTTATTGTGAAAGTGAAACAGGAAGCTTTCCGTGGAAGGTCTCCCGGAACGACCGATGAAGACATCATGCATGCCTTAGGCAGCAAACATGCAAAAATCAAAAAAGTGAAAAAAGGACTTGGAAGAACGGCTGCCATGCTTGCAAACAGAAACGATTCGCATGCGCCCCGTGTAGAGAATCTGTTCAGCCTGGAGGTTGAAAAGGATCAGCCACTTGTTCAAGCACTTGAGCGACTCCGCGCGGATCCCCTCATCGAATACGCGCAATGGAACTATCTCTATGAACCCGACGCCATACCGAACGATCCCCAATATGGTCAACAATGGGCACATCCCATCACTGAAGCGCCGGCGGCATGGGATTTAACAACAGGCAGCTCCGGAGTGGTTATTGCCGTCATCGGGACGGGTGTAAAATGGGATCATGCCGATCTGGCCGCGAATATCTGGATGAATGCCGATGAGATTGCAGCCAACGGCATTGATGACGATGGGAACGGCTTTATTGATGATATCCGGGGATGGAATTTTGAGTTCGACAATAATAACCCGACCGGTATCGATGGGCATGAAACTTCCGTGGCAGGTGTTGCGGCGGCTATCGGAAATAACGGAGTAGGCATCACGGGGGTCTGTTGGCAATGCAAAATCATGCCCCTTCGGATTTCTTATACAACCATTGATGTAACGGATGCGCTTTACTATGCCATTAACAATGGCGCCAAGATCGTGAACATGAGTTTCGGAGATTATGATCCGGGTGAATACGGTCCGGATGCGACGGTAGAAATAGCGGTGGACTTCGGGGTTTCCAATGGCGTAATGATAATTGCAACTGCAGGCAATAATTCTATCAACACCCGGCGTTATCCGGGGGCCCTTGAGAATGTGATCGGTGTTGCTGCGACGGACGCCAGCGACAATCGAGCCGGATTCTCGAATTGGGGAGATTGGGTTGATATTGCGGCACCGGGAAGCAGCGTCCTTTCCACCACGCTTGCCGGTTATGGTACTGTGAGTGGAACCTCCTTTGCCGCCCCTTATGTTTCCGGTGTCGCAGGCCTTCTTTTCTCCCGTTTTCCTTCGTTGACGCTTCAGGATGCACGGCTCATTCTGGAGTACACAGTGGATAGACTTCTTACCGACAAACCGATCGGCTCAGGCCGCATTAACGCCTATCGTGCAGTTCTATCCGATATCCGCCCGGGACCCTTTGCGATTATTAAAAGCCCCTGGAATGATTTTCTCCTTCCTGAAACAGGGATGCAAGAAATCCAGGGAACTGCTTTAGGGGATACTTATATATTGGAATACCAACCGGAGGGAGGAGCCTTCTGGACGGTGATCGGAAGCGGGGGAGAAACTATTAACGGCGTCTTGGGTCTGCTTAATATTGACGCACTTCCTCCGGACATCACTTTTCATAATATTCGCCTGCGTTCTTTTAAAGGGGGCCAAACAGATTTTCATGCCATCACGGTTGCGAGGGGTGGCGGATATCAGACAGGCTGGCCCAAACAGCTCGGTGGGGGGGCGATTCTTTCTCCGGCTTCTGTTTTCGATGTGGATGGAGACGGCGATCTTGAAATTGTGATCGGCACAAATCTTGGGCAGGTTTTTGTTTTAAACCACGATGGTACTGTGGCTTCAGGATGGCCTAAAACGATGCCCAGTCCGTTTGTGTTTGGTGCACCCGCCATCGGTGATATTGATGGTGATGGTGACCCTGAGATTGTCGTCACTACTTATGGTGGTTTCGGCATAGGTGGGCATGTTTCCGCCTGGCATCACAACGGCGCGGTTGTTTCCGGGTGGCCTAAGGCTGTCGGCCAGATGCGGGGGGCCGCGGCACTGGCCGACCTTGATGCGGATCCGGCCCTCGAGGTAGTGGCGGTCGCAACAGGACTATCCGGCGCTCATGGGAAACTGCTTGTCTGGAATGGCGATGGGACTTCTCCTCCGGGTTGGCCCTACACTCTTCCTGAAAGCAATGTACAGACCGCACCAGCCGTTGGCGATGTGGATAATGATGGATCGTTGGATATTGTAATCTCGACCTATGGGTATATGGTTATTTTGAGACAAGATGGTTCTCTTATGAGTCTCTGGAGTAAAGGGGGGTCACACACGCATCCGATCCTCATGGACATCGATTCCGATGGCGATCTCGAAATAGGGGTCATGGAAGGCGGAAATTATACGGTACGTGATCATACGGGCACGCTTCGTTGGTCACAGTCGGCAGTATCCAATGGTTATAATCAAGGGTCCAGCGGAAATGTCATCTCGGATTCCCTGCCGGAGATCTTCTATGCCGGATCAAGCGTTTTATTACCGAATGCGGGAAATGTGTACGCTTGGACTTCGAACGGGACTGCTTTGACCGGTTGGCCGCAGACTGTTGTAGGAGACATTGGTGCAGAGCCGACCCTTGGGGATCTCGATGGCGACTCTATCCCGGAGATTGTGCTGCCTACCGAGAGCGGCCGGGTTTATGCCTGGGATAGAAACGGTACGCTCATGCCCGGGTTCCCCAAACCAACGGGCAGCGCTCTGTATCGCGCAGTGACTATTGTTGACCTGGATCAAGATGGTGATGCGGAATTGATCGCCGGCGTTGAAGACGGCACTCTTTTCGTCTGGGATCTTCCAGGGTCGTATGATGCCGATGCTCAGCCGTGGCCTTTGTCGCGTCACGATGTTCAAAATACAGGCGCATTGCCGCTTCCCCCCAGCAACCAGGCTCCTATCCTCAATCCCATCGGTCCCCAGTCGCTTAACGAAGGCTCGCTGTTGACGATCACGGTAAATGCAAGCGACCCTGATGGAGATACTTTAACCTATAGTGCAACGGGACTGCCATTCGGGTCGAGCTTTGATTCAGCGACACGGACCTTTTCCTGGACGCCGGACTACACCCAGTCCGGGCTGTACAGCGTGACTTTCACGGTGAGTGACGGGAGCCTGACCGACTCGGAAACAGTCCCGATCACGGTGAACAATCTAAATCGCCCCCCGGTTTTTGTGACACCGATCGGTCCACAGACGGTTCAAGAAGGTCAAACGTTAAAGTTTACAGTTGCCAGCACCGATCCGGATGGTGTTGCACCCATCCTTACAGCTTCAAATTTGCCGCCAGGGGCGACATTCACCCTGATTCCCTCCATTGAAATCTATTCGGCAGCTGAATTTGAATGGACGCCGAGTTATGATGTTTCCACCCAAGAAGTCAACAGGATCTTTTCGCCGTCGTTCACGGCGGATGATGTCGAGGGATTAATCACTACAATGACCGTGCCGATCACGGTCGTGAATGTGAATCGTCCCCCTATTCTGAATCCCATTGGTCCTAAGTCAGTTCATGAAGGCCAACTTCTGACCTTTATAGTAACTGGCAGTGACCCAGACGGGGATGCCCTCACTTATTTCACCGGTTCGCTGCCGACGGGAGCGTCCTTCGATCCTGCGACCCGGATCTTTAACTGGACGCCCGGCACCGGCCAGGCCGGAAACTATCCCATTACCTTTAGCGTCGCCGACGGCAGCTTGACGGCCAGCGAAGACGTGACGATCACAGTCGTTGGCTGGCCGGACTTGGTCGAAACGACCGTAACGAATCCGCCGAGGAGGGCTAAATTAGGGAGAAGTTTTTCGGTGACGGACACGGCGCAAAACCAAGGGACCGCGGCATCCGAAAGCTCAACAATACGGTACTATCTTTCACTGGATACAATCAAAGGCGAAACGGACAAGCTTCTGACCGGAAGCCGGGCTATTCCGGGCTTGGCCGTGGGAGCGACATCGACCGGGACCGCAACCGTGACCGTTCCATCCACAACTGCCTTGGGAACTTATTACTTGTTGGCCTGCACCGACGACACTTTAGTGGTGAGCGAAAGCAGCGAGACGAACAACTGCATCGCCTCGGCAACGACAGTGCGTATTAAGCGTCGATAAGTGTCCGGCCCGAGACGGCTGCAACTGTTTCCATCCCCTAAAACCGGACATTTCTAAATTGGTAGGAACCGGACATTTCTATTTTGGCTTGACACCGGCCGATTCGATGTCTTGACAAAACCTTTTATCTGACGTATAGTACCGCTCACCTTTAAATCGGACCCGGTGAGGTCCGAAAGGGAGTGGGAATGAATCCATTGACGAAACAGCCGAACCTTTCTTGCGTCCCAACAAGTCGCAAGAGAGGTTTTTTTATGCCTGAAGGACCGGTAAGACAAGCATGACGAAACCGAATGAAAGGGTTATTTTGGATGGGCTGGAAATCAATCGCGCTCTGAGCCGCGTGGCGCACGAGGTGATCGAGCGAAACCGGGGTCTTGCGGATCTGGCCCTGGTCGGGGTTATGACCGGCGGGGTTCATCTCGCCCACCGTCTGGCCGGACGGCTGAAAGAGATCGAGGGGGTTGTGCTTCCGGTCGGCGCCCTGGACATCACCCTCTACCGGGATGATCTTTACAAAAAGCGCGAGCAGCCCACCGTTCGGAAGACCGAGATCGGCTTCGATATCACGGACAAGAAGGTGATCCTGGTGGACGATGTCCTGTTTACCGGCCGGACGATCCGGGCCGCGATGGACGAGCTGATTGATTTCGGAAGGCCGCGTGAGATTCAACTGGCCGTTTTGATTGATCGCGGGCATCGTGAGCTCCCGATCCGGGCCAATTACGTGGGCAAAAGCCTGCCGACGGCGGCGGAAGAAAAAGTGAAGGTTTTTCTGAAGGAAGAGGGCGAAGAAGACCGGGTCGTTATTACCAATGCCGCTGAAAATTAAAGACCTTATCAGCATCAAGGACCTGGACCGGGACGAGCTGCGGCTCATCCTGGACACGGCCGAATCCTTTAAGGAAGTCGGCGCGCGCGACATCAAGAAAGTGCCGACGCTTCGTGGGAAAACCGTGGTGAATCTCTTCTTCGAGCCCAGCACCCGAACGCGAACCTCCTTCGAACTGGCGGCCAAGCGTCTTTCGGCCGATCTGGTCAATCTCGCGGTCAACAGCAGCAGCGTGGCCAAGGGGGAGACGCTTCTGGACACGGCCCGGAATATCGAAGCGATGCAGGCCGATCTGATGGTCGTCCGTCACCCCTGCGCCGGCGCGCCGGCCCTTCTTGCTAAACATATGACCAGCGGGATTATCAATGCCGGGGACGGGGCGCATGAACATCCGACGCAGGCCCTCCTGGATCTGTTCACGATCCGGGAGCGGAAAAAAACACTGGAAGGGCTTACCGTCGTGATCGTCGGCGACATTCTCCACAGCCGGGTGGCCCGTTCGGCGATCCATGCGCTGAAAATGATCGGTTCGACCGTTCGGGTGGTGGGCCCGCCCACCATGATTCCACGCGAGATCATGCATTGGGGCGTCGAGGTCTTTTATCAATACGAGATGGCTTTAAAGGGCGCGGATGTGATCATGATCCTGCGACTTCAATTGGAACGCCAGGGCCGATCGCTCTTTCCGACGATTCGGGAATACGCCAATCTCTATGGACTGACGGTCCGCCGGCTGGCCATGGCCAAGGACGATGTCCTGGTGATGCATCCGGGACCGATCAACCGCGGAGTTGAAATCAGCCCCGAGGTGGCCGACGGGCTTTCCTCCGCCATTCTGTCCCAGGCCACCAACGGCGTGGCGGTGCGAATGGCGGTCCTCTACCTTTTATCCGGAGTCATAAAAAATGAATCTGTTGATCCGCAACGGCCGGCTCATTGACCCGGCCCACCGGCGGGATGAGGTCACGGACCTCCTGATCGAAAACGGAAAAGTCAGCCGCATCGGGAAATCGTTGAAATCCGACAGACCGAAGTCCGAGACCCAGATCCTGGATGGAACGGACAAATGGGTGGTGCCGGGATTCGTCGATCTGCATGTTCATCTGCGCGAGCCGGGTTTTGAATACAAAGAGACGATCAAGAGCGGGACCGAGGCGGCTGCGGCCGGCGGCTTCACCTCGGTCTGCTGCATGCCGAACACGAACCCCGTCAACGACAACCAGGCCGTGACGCGGATGATCCGCGAAAAGGCCCGACAGGAAGGCCGGGTCCGCGTCTATCCCATCGGCGCGATCACGAAGGGTTCGCGGGGCGAGGAGCTGTCCGAGATCGGGGATCTGGTCGAGGCCGGCTGCGTGGCGATTACAGACGATGGAAAACCGGTGATGAACAGCGAGGTGATGCGCCGGGCGATGGAGTACGCACTGGCCTTCGACCTGCCGGTGATCGATCATTGCGAGGACGAGCATCTGATGGAAGGCGGGGTGATGAATGAAGGGGTCGTCTCGATGGAGCTGGGCCTCAGGGGGATCCCGGCCGCGGCCGAGGAAGTGATGGTCGCCCGCAACCTCATCCTGGCCGAGTTGACCGGCTCAAGGCTGCATCTGGCCCATATCAGCACCGCGGGCTCGGTGCGCCTGGTTCGGGAAGCGAAGGGCCGCGGGGTGCGCGTCACGGCCGAAACCTGCCCGCATTACTTCAGCTTGACGGAAGAAGCGGTGCGTGGATACGACACCCATGCCAAGATGAATCCGCCGCTGCGGTCTTCCCAGGATCGTGACGCGATCAAGCAAGGGTTGAAGGACGGGACGATTGAGGTCATCGCGACGGATCACGCGCCGCATGCGGAGGATGAAAAGAATCGTGAATTCGACCGGGCGCCGTTTGGAATCGTCGGACTCGAGACGGCGCTTCCGCTGACCCTCATGCTGGTCGAGGAGGGCGTTTTGCCGGTCGAGGAGGCGGTGGCGAAGCTGACGGTCCATCCCGCGCGGGTGATGCGATTGAACGCCGGCCACCTCGGCGTCGGGGCGGAGGCCGATCTCTGCCTGATTGACCCGGAGGCGACCTGGACGGTGGACCCCCGCCGATTGCGGTCGAAAAGCAAGAACACCCCTTTTGCCGGTTGGAAGATGAAAGGACGGGTCGCAATGACCCTGGTCGCCGGTCGGGTGGTCTATTCCACCGAAGAGGTTCGGACGACATGAAAGGTTTATTGTCCATATTCTGCTGGTTGGAAACGGCGGGACTGGGAATGTGGGTCGGTGGAATGGCGGCCCTTGTGTTGATTGCGCCGATGGTTTTTGACACGGTTAAACCGGTTGAAATGGCCGGCGAAACGATGAGCCGTGTTTTCCGAAACTTCAACGGCCTGTTGGCCTATATCTACATCGGCATGATTGCGGCCGGTTTCTTGGGAAGATTGTTTCTGAATCCGGGACGAAAGGTGTCTCGGAGCGTCGAAGCCGGGCTGCTTGCGGTCTTGATATTGTCCGGGCTTTATATCGGAGCGGTTTTGGGCCCCCGCATGCAGGAACTTCGCCAGATCCGGGCGGCGGATCCGTTGAATAAAGTCGCCGCCGTCGAGTTTGATCGTGATCATCGAGTTTCTGAAAGATTGTTTGTGATAAACGCATTATTGGGATTAACCGCCTTGTTCATGGTTTCGAGGGAAATAGTCGGTTCCGATAAAAACAAAGAGGGAGCCTCGTGAGCGGGATCGGGCACGATCATCCGCCTCGAAAGGCGGTCCTCGCCCTGGCCGACGGCCGTGCGTTCAAGGGGTACGGGTTCGGCGCCGAAGGCGAAGGGATCGGAGAGGTCGTCTTCAACACCTCGATGACGGGGTATCAGGAGATCCTGACCGATCCGTCCTATCGCGGCCAGCTCGTGACGATGACCTATCCGCTGATCGGGAATACCGGCGTGAATGACCCGGATATCGAGTCGGCGAAACCGTTTCAGTCCGGGTTCATTGTCAAAGAGTACACCGATCATCCCAGCAACTGGCGCGCGACGGGCGATCTGGACGCGTATCTCCAGCGGCACGGAATCGTCGGAATCCAGGGCATTGACACGCGCGCGCTGACCAAGCATATCCGGGACGTCGGCGCGCAGCAGGGAATCATCTCGACCCTTGATCTGGATGAAAAAAAGCTGGCGAAGCGCGCGGCCGAGGCGCCGAGTTTGGTCGGCCGAGACCTGGTGAAAGAGGTGAGCTGCAAGCAGTCTTACGAATGGGCGGAAGGAAGTTGGAGATCTCAAATCTCAAATCTCAAATCTCAAATTTCAGAACCCTTTCGGGTCGTGGTGTGCGATTTCGGCGTGAAGCGAAACATCCTGCGCTGTTTGATCGACGCCGGCTGCCGGGTGACGGTCGTTCCGGCGCGGACCGCGGCGTCCGATATCCTTTCGATGAATCCCGACGGGATCGTATTATCAAACGGACCGGGCGATCCGGAGGCCGTTCCCTATGCGATCGAGGCGGCCCGGTCGTTGATCGGGAAGAAACCGATCTTCGGAATCTGCCTGGGCCATCAGATCCTCGGCCTGGCCATGAACGGCAAGACCTATAAATTGAAGTTCGGACATCACGGCGGCAACCAGCCGGTGATGGATATGACGACGGGCAAAGTCGAGATCACGGCCCAGAACCATGGGTTTGCGGTGGATGTGGACTCGATCGGGTCCGAGATGGAATTAACGCATATCAACCTCAATGACCGGACGGTCGAGGGGATGCGTCATCGGACACTGCCGGTCTTCTCGGTCCAGTACCACCCCGAGGCCTCGCCGGGTCCGCATGATTCAAGCTACCTGTTTAAACGATTCGTGGGGATGATGGAAAATGGATAAGAAAATTTTTGTAGGGGCGTACGGCCGTACGCCCCTACGGCCCTTTGTTTACGTATTTTTGTTAATCATGTTATCCGGCTGCATCGTGAACGTCGGCCTGCTTCCGAGGGTCGAGCCGTTGCAGGAGAAGCGCGTTGCCGGGAGCGGAAAGGACAAGATCGTCCTCGTGGATCTGACGGGCGTCATTTCGGAGGAAGAGAAGGGCAGCTCCCTTGCGCCGGAGCCCAATCCCGTGGCGCGGATCAAGGAGGAATTAAAGATGGCCTCGCGGGATCCGGCCGTGAAGGCGGTGGTTCTGCGGATCAACAGCCCCGGCGGGACGGTGACGGCCTCGGACCTGATTCACCATGAACTGGAGGTTTTCAAGAAGCAGACCGGCAAGAAAGTGATCGCCAGCATTCTGGATCTCGGCGCCTCGGGCGGATATTACGTGGCGGCCGCGGCCGACCGGATCATGGCCCACCCGACGACCGTCACGGGAAGCATCGGCGTGATCATGTTGAGCGTGAATGTAGAAGGGCTGCTGGAAAAGATCGGCGTGACGGGAACTTCGATCAAATCGGGCGACAAGAAGGACATGGGCTCGCCGCTGCGGCCGATGACGCCGGAGGAGCGGCAGCTCTTTCAGGGCGTGATCAATCAGATGTACGACCGCTTTGTCTCGGTCGTCGCGGCCGGGAGAAAAAACCTGAGCCTCGACCAGGTGAAGCGGGCGGCCGACGGCCGGATTTATACCGCGCAGCAGGCGCTGGACCTGGGGCTGGTGGACCGCATCGGGTACCTGGACGACGCGCTCGCATTGGCCAAGACCGAGGCCGGACTGCGCGAGGCCAGCGTCGTCATCTACGCCCGGCCGGGAGCGTATAAGGACAATATTTATTCCGAAGCGCCGGACTTCGCGTCCCGGACCGTGAACATCGTCAATCTGGATCTGAAATCCTTTGTGCAGTACGGCACACCGCGGTTCATGTATCTCTGGGCGCCCTGAAACGATGCCGAAGCGAACCGACATTCAAAAAATCCTGCTGATCGGCTCCGGGCCGATCGTGATCGGCCAGGGCTGCGAGTTTGATTACTCCGGCACGCAGGCCTGCAAGGCGCTCAAGGAAGAGGGCTATCAGGTCATCCTCATCAACTCCAATCCGGCCACGATCATGACCGATCCGGATCTGGCCGACCGGACCTACATCGAGCCGATCACCCCCCAGATCATCGAGAAGATCATCGAGAAGGAACGGCCGGACGCCCTTTTGCCGACGATGGGCGGCCAGACGGCGCTCAACATGGCCATGGCGCTTCACGAAAGCGGCGTGCTGGAACGGTATCAGGTCGAGCTGATCGGTGCGCGGTATGACTCGATCCGAAAGGCCGAAAACCGCGAGGCCTTCAAGACGGCGATCCGGGCGATCGGGCTCAAGGTTCCCGAAAGCGGTTACGCAAAAAATCGGGAAGATGCCGCAGCGGTCGTGGAGCGGATCGGTTTTCCGGCGATCATCCGGCCGTCCTTTACCCTGGGAGGGACGGGCGGGAATGTCGCCTACAACCAGGAAGAGTTCGTGGACCACGTGGACTGGGGTTTAAACGCCAGCCCCATGCATGAGGTGCTGATCGAACAGTCCGTCATCGGCTGGAAGGAATACGAACTGGAAGTGATGCGCGATCTCAAGGACAACGTGGTGATCGTCTGCCCGATCGAAAATTTCGACCCGATGGGGATCCATACCGGCGACAGCATCACCGTGGCGCCGGCCCAGACCTTGACCGACAAGGAATACCAGATCATGCGGGATGCCGCCGTCGCGATCATCCGCGAGATCGGCGTGGACACGGGCGGGTCCAACATCCAGTTTGCCGTCAATCCCGACGACGGCGAGATGGTCGTGATCGAAATGAACCCGCGGGTCTCCCGCAGCTCCGCCCTGGCCTCGAAGGCGACCGGTTTCCCGATCGCAAAGATCGCGGCCAAGCTGGCGGTCGGTTATACGCTGGACGAGATCCCGAACGACATCACGCGGGTGACGCCGGCCAGTTTTGAGCCGACGATCGATTATGTCGTGGTGAAGTTCCCCCGGTTCGCGTTCGAGAAATTTCCGCAGGCCGACGCCACGCTGACGACCCAGATGAAATCGGTGGGCGAGGCGATGGCGATCGGGCGGACGTTCAAGGAAGCGCTCCAGAAAGCGGTCCGGTCGCTTGAAATCGACAGTTACGGTCTGGAGCAGCACTTTCACCGTCGAACGCCCAGGGGGGACGCCGGCGAGACCGACAAGGAGATGATCCGGTCCCGGATCAAAACGCCCGGATGGGACCGCCTCTGGTATATCGCGGACGGATTCCGGCTGGGCCTCACGGCGGAAGAGATTTACCAGGCCACGCGGATCGATCCCTGGTTCCTGCGCCAGATTCAGGACCTTGTTGAAATGGAGGGAACGATCTCGCACGAGCTGGCCGTGGCCCATATCCATCACGATCTTCCGCCGCCGTCCGCGCCGGAATTGATCCGCCGGGCCAAGCAGGCCGGTTTTTCAGACGTCCATCTCGCCTCGCTGATCGGCGTGGAGGAGGATGAGTTCCGCCAGATCCGAAAGGATTTCGGCATTTCGGCCACCTATAACCGGGTGGACACCTGCGGGGCCGAGTTTATCGCGCAGACGCCCTATTTATATTCGACGTATGAATCCGAATGCGAGGCCCATCCGACGAAAATGAAAAAGATCATGATCCTGGGAGGCGGCCCGAACCGGATCGGCCAGGGGATCGAGTTTGATTACTGCTGCGTCCATGGAGCTCTGGCCGCCAAGGAGCTTGGATATGAAACGATCATGGTCAATTGCAACCCGGAGACTGTGAGCACCGATTACGACATCTCGGACCGGCTCTATTTCGAACCGCTGACACAGGAAGATGTCTTGAGCATTGTCGACACCGAACATCCGGACGGGGTCGTCGTCCAGTTCGGCGGACAGACGCCCTTGAAACTTGCCGTGCCGCTGGAGGCGGCCGGCGTCAAGATCCTTGGGACCTCTCCGGATTCGATCGATCTGGCCGAGGACCGCGAGCGGTTTCGGGAGCTTCTGGAGCGGCTCAAGCTCAAGCAGCCCCAAAGCGGGACGGCCCGTTCCCCGGACGAAGCGAAGAAGATCGCCCAGGGGATCGGTTATCCCGTGATGGTCCGGCCTTCGTACGTGCTCGGGGGACGCGCCATGGAGATCGTCTATGATGAAAAAAGCCTGCATGACTATATCACGACGGCCGTGAAGGCCTCCTCGAAACATCCCGTCCTGATCGACAAATATCTGGAGGACGCCAGCGAGGTGGACGTGGACGCGATTTCGGACGGCGCGGAGGTCGTCATCGGCGGAATCATGGAGCATATCGAGGAGGCCGGCGTCCATTCCGGCGATTCGGCCTGTTCGCTGCCGCCGTACTCCCTCGATCCGAAGATCGTGCGGCAGATCCGGGAGCAGACGCACATTCTCTCACGGGAGCTGCGGGTGATCGGACTGATGAACATTCAGTTCGCGGTCAAGGACGGGACGGTTTATGTCCTGGAGGTCAATCCCAGGGCGTCGCGAACCGTGCCGTTTGTGAGCAAGGCGATCGGCACCCCCCTCGCCAAGTTGGCGATGAAAGTCATGTGCGGTAAAACGCTCAAGGAACTGGGCTTGACTCGGGAACACCGGATTCCTTATATTGCTGTCAAGGAGGCCGTCTTTCCGTTCAGTAAATTTCCGGGCGTCGACACGATCCTGGGGCCGGAAATGAAATCGACCGGCGAGGTGATGGGGATCGACACCGATTTCGGTTCGGCCTTCGCCAAGGCCCAGGCGGCGGCCGGCGCGACGCTGCCGCTCTCGGGCAAGGTCTTCATCAGCGTGAAGGACAAGGATAAAGCGGCCGTACGGCCCGTGGCCCGGCGCCTGGCCGATTTCGGTTTTACGATCGTCGCCACGGGCGGCACGTCCCAGTATCTGGGCGAGCACGGCATCGCGTCCGAGCGTGTGAACAAAGTTCAGGAGGGGCGGCCGCACATCGTGGATCATCTGAAGAACAAGGAGATCGCGCTGGTGATCAATACGGTCGGGGACAAGATCTCGCAGGCCGATTCCTACTCGATCCGGCGCACGGCGCTGACCTACGCCATACCCTACTTCACGACCGTCGCGGAGGCGAAGGCCGCGGTGCGGGGGATCGAGGCGGTGCTCAAACAGGGATTTCAAATCAAGCCGCTCCAGGTCTATCACAGGGAAATACCCTCTTAACGGGAAAACTGAATGCGGGTGCCGATTACCAAAAAAGGGTTTGAGCAGCTTCGCGATGAACTGGACCGTTTGAAAAAAGTGGAACGGCCGAAGGTGATCCGGGACATCGCCGAGGCCCGCGCGCACGGCGATTTGAGCGAAAATGCCGAATACCATGCAGCCAAGGAACGCCAGTCGTTTGTCGAGGGCCGGATCAAGGAACTCCAAACGAAGATGGCGAATGCCGAGATCATCAATGTCTCTCAGTTGAAATCCGACAAGGTTGTGTTCGGCGCGACGGTGGTTCTTCTGGACGGGGACGGCAAAACCCAAAAGAAGTATACCCTCGTGGGCCAGGACGAATCCGATCTGAAGAACGGCAAAATCTCGGTCATTTCTCCGGTCGGGAAGGCGCTGATCGGGCACAAGGTCGGAGACGAGGTGACGATCACGACGCCGGCAAAGACCGTGTCGTACGAAATTCTTTCCATCTCGATCGAGTAGGGGCGGTTTGCGAACCGCCCCTACACAAAAAGTCATCATGACTAAATCCCTCCAAAAAGCGCTCGACCGGGAACTTCAGCCGACTTATGACATCACAAAATCGTATGAATGGAACTACCGCAACGGCCCTCTCTTCAAGGGACCGTATCCGCCGCCGCGAAAAGTCCGCAAGCCCGTCCGTCTCCTCGATTTTGAACTGAATTCTCCCCTCGGCATTGCGGCCGGCCCGCTGCTGAACTCGAACTGGATACGGGTTTATGCCAAGCTGGGTTTCGATCTTCTGTCCTACAAGACGGTGCGAACCCGGAGCCGGTCCAGCAACCCGAAGCCGAACTGCGTGTTTGTTGACACCCGGGGGCC
>JACQHO010000080.1 GCA_016198945.1 Nitrospirota bacterium
CTCTACATGGCCGTGGATAGTCCCGCCTGGATGCAGGAGCTGGCCTTCCTAAAACCGACGCTGCTGGAAAAGATAAACGCGGCCCTGGCAAGGCTGCAGACTCGCTTTCTTATCGAGGAGATTATTTTGCGATTAGGCTTTTCAGCGCCCGAGCCGCAACCCCCTCTCGTCGCCCCCCCAAAAACCCGCACATAAGGATGTCGCGCCTCCGCTCTATTCTTGTTCGGACGGACGGGTTGTCGCAACCGGTTGTCGTGTGACGACCGATTTAAGCCTGTTTTCGATGCTCCGGATCTTGACCTCGATGACTTTGGGGTTGGGGTAGCCGTCGAAGAGCGATCGGTATTCCTGCAACGCTTCGTCCAAACGCTCCATTTCTTCCAAGCTGTTGGCTCTCCAGAACCGGATCTCGATCATCAGGTCGCTGTCCGGGTGGCGCCGGGCTGCCTCCTCGTAGACGGTCACGGCCTCGCCGTACCGCGCTTGCAGGAAATAACTGCTCCCCGTCCGATAAAGGGCATCGTCGGCCCATTCGCTTTTCGGCGACTGTTTGATCAACAGGTCCCACTCGTTGCGAGCCTGCTCGTAGTCGGCCTGGTCGAAATAGACCTCCCCGATACGGTATTGCACCTCCTCGGCAACGGCCCGAGCCGGGGCCTGCTCCAGCAGCCGCTGGTATTCCGCAACGGCGCGCCGGTGATCCCTGTATTTTTTCTCATAGATCTCGGCGAGGGTCCGCTGGGCCGGGAGCGCCAGCGGACTGGCGGGATGGTCGGCGACGACTTTTCGGAAGGCCTCGACCGCTTTCGGGTAGTCGTTCAGATAAAGATATTCGATCGTCCCGATGGCGTAGTACGCGTCATCCACATAGACGCTCTTCGGATGGTCGTCGATGAGATGCTCGTACGCCCGGACGGCGCCGAGATAATCTTTCTGTTTCCAACGGGACTCGGCCGTGGCGAGAATGGCTTTCTGCGGTTGCTCGCATGCCGCAGCGAGGAGAAGCAGGACCGCCATAAGAGCGGTCTTACCCCGGCGGTTCATGGTCCTGCGGCGGTACCGTCTCTTCAGAGGCTTCCTCTCCATCGGTTTTTTCGGCCAGCGTGGCCACGCCCACCACGCGGTCGTTCGGGTCCAGTCCGATCAGTCGAACACCCTGGGTGTTGCGGCCGATGATCCGGATGTCCTTGATCTTGAGCCGAATGATCTTCCCCTCGGCCGTCATCAGCATGATCTCCAGGTCGTCCGCCACCTGGAGCGCCGCGACGGCATTTCCGTTCTTCGGCGTGGTCCGCACGCTGATGATTCCCTTTCCGCCCCGGCCCTGAGTGCGATACTCTTTGGGATCCGTCCGCTTGCCGAACCCGCGTTCGGTCACGGTAAGAATGCTGGTCCCGGCACCCTTTTCCAGCGCCTCCATTCCGATCACCTCGTTATCCTTTTCGAGAGTGATTCCCTTCACGCCCGTTCCGGTTCGGCCGATCGGCCGAACCTGCTTTTCCGGAAACCGGATCACCAGACCCTTCTTCGTTCCGATCAGGATCTCCTTCGAGCCGTCCGTTAAACGGACCGCAATCAGCTTGTCCCCCTGGCCCAGTGTCAAGGCGATGATCCCGCCCGCCCTCGGGTTGCTGTAGGCTTGAAGGGGCGTCTTCTTGATCACGCCCTGCCGGGTCGCCATCACAATGTAGCGGTCCTCCCGGAACTCCTTGACCGGAAGAATCGCCGTGATCTTTTCTCCCTGGGCCAGTTGAAGAAGGTTGACGATCGCCTTTCCCTTGGTCGCGCGGCCGGCCTCCGGGATCTGATGGACCTTCTGCCAGTAAACCTTCCCGGCATCGGTGAAAAACAGAAGATAGTCATGCGTCGAGGCGACGAACAGATGCTCGACAAAATCCTCCTCGCGGACGCCCATCCCGATCTTCCCCTTCCCGCCGCGACGCTGGCTCCGGTAGAGTCCGACCGGATTGCGTTTGATGTACCCGGTGTTGGTGATCGTGATCGCCATGTCTTCTTCCGCGATGAGGTCTTCCAGATTGATCTCTTCCGCCGCGGCGACGATCTGGGTCCGTCGGTCATCCTTGTATTTTTCCCGAATCTCGAGCAGTTCATCCTTGATGATCTTGCGGACCAGCGCCTCGCTCCCCAGAACCGACCGGAGGTACTCGATCCGCTTGATCGTCTCCTGATAGTCGGCCGTCAGCTTTTCCCGCTCGAGCTGGGTCAGCCGTTGCAGCTTCATGTCCAGGATCGCCTGGGCCTGAACCTGGGAGAGCCCGAACTGTTGAACGAGCCCCGTCCGCGCCGCCTCCGGCGAGGCCGACCGGCGGATCAGCGCGATCACCCGATCCAGGTGATCCAGTGCGATTTTTAATCCTTCCAGGATGTGGGCTTTTTCTTCGGCCTTTTTCAGATCGTACTGCGTCCGCCGGACGACTACGTCCCGCCGGTGCCGGATGAAGGCATGGAGAATCTCGGCCAGGTTCAGCACCCGCGGCTGGTTTCCGACCAGGGCCAGCATGATCACGCCGAACGTCGTCTGGAGCTGGGTATGTTTGTAGATCTGGTTGAGGATGACGGCGGCCACTTCACCCCGCCGGAGCTCCACCACGATTCTCATCCCGTCCCGGTCCGATTCGTCCCGGACATCCGAGATGCCGTCGATCTTCTTGTCACGGACTAACTCCGCGATTTTTTCGATCAGCCGGGCCTTGTTCACCTGATACGGGAGTTCCGTGACAATGATCGTCTCTTTTTCGGTTTTGGGATGAACCTCGATCGTGGCCTTTCCCCGCAAGGTCAGGATGCCGCGGCCGGTCTTGTAGGCGTCCTTGATCCCCTGCATCCCGCAGATGAAACCCCCGGTCGGAAAATCCGGCCCCTTGATGATGCGCATCAGTTTCTCGATGGTAACCTCGGGGGTGTCGATTATCAGGGCAAGCGCATCGATCACCTCGGTCAGGTTATGCGTCGGAATATTGGTCGCCATTCCCACCGCGATCCCGGACGACCCGTTGATCAGCAGATTTGGGATCTTGGAGGGAAGAACGGTCGGCTCAGTGCGCGACTCGTCGTAATTGGGAACAAACTCGACCGTGTCTTTATCAATATCGGCCAGCAACTCCTCGGCCAGCGCGGTCAGCCGCGATTCGGTGTAGCGCATGGCCGCCGGCGGGTCGCCGTCGATCGAGCCGAAATTTCCCTGGCCGTCGATCAGGGGATACCGCATGTTGAAGTCCTGCGCCATGCGGACGAGGGTGTCATAGATCGCGGCATCCCCGTGGGGATGGTAATTTCCCATGATCTCGCCCGTCACCTTGGCCGATTTCCGATACGGTCGGTTATGGAGCAGGCCCATTTCCTGCATCCCGTACAGAATGCGTCGGTGAACCGGCTTCAGGCCGTCCCGTACATCCGGAAGGGCCCGGCCCACGATCACGCTCATGGCGTAATCGAGGTACGAGGTTTTCATCTCGTCTTCAATATCCACCACAATTTTTCGGGTTTCTGTCGTCACAAAGTCCCTCTATTTGTATCGGGGGGCCGCTGCGGCTTTCAAATTTCAAATTTGAAATCTCAGATGCCCCCGCGCTCGCGCCAGCAAAACTGGACGCTTGCTTCTGTTAAATGTCCAGGTTTTTCACTTCCAGGGCATGTTTTTCAATGAAGGCCTTGCGCGGTTCGACCTTGTCTCCCATCAAGACTGAAAACATCTCCTCGGCCGCAACCAGGTCCTCCAGTTTGACCTGCAGGAAGACGCGTTTTTCGGGATCCATCGTCGTCTCCCAAAGCTGATCGGGGTTCATCTCGCCCAGCCCTTTGAATCGCTGCATCGTCGCGCCCCCGCGACCAATGGCGAGCACCTCTTCCACCGACCCTTCGATCGTCTGAACCCGCTTGGACTCCTGCCCTTCGGCGGCGATGAGATACGGCGGGGCCGCGATTTTTTGAATCTGGTCGTAGATCACCTCGATCCCTTTATACTCGACCGATTCCAGGACGGCATCTACCTGGGCCGACTCGACGCGCCGCTCGATCACCTGCCCCTCCCAGCTCAACGAGCAGGAAAGGACGAACCCCTCGTCTCGACGCGACAGATCGCTCTGCACCCGAACCTTCTTGGCGTTGGGAGGAAAAACCTCCCCCAAGATGTCGAGATAAACCTGCTCGAATTGTTTGAGCGTCTTGGGCGTCTTCCAGTCCGTTTTGGGATCCGGACGCACGGCGAGCAACGCCCGGATCAGTTCCGAGGCGGCCCCGCGTTTTTTAAGCTGCAAAAGGTGCTGCCGGTATTTTCCCATCTCGGCAAACAGTTTTTGCAGTTTGTCGCCGGGAATCGCCTTTTTCCCTTTCTCGGTCGAGACGACGGCCCGATCCATGCCCAGCTTGAAGAAATACTCCTCGAACTCTTTCTCATTCTGGAGATAGCGCTCTTCTTTCCCTTTTTTTATCTTGAAAAGCGGGGGCTGGGCGATATAGAGGTAGCCTTTCTCGATGATCTGCGGCATCTGCCGGAAAAAGAAGGTCAGAAGGAGCGTCCGAATATGCGACCCATCCACATCGGCATCGCACATTAGAACGATCTTATGATAACGGGTTTTTAGAATATCGAAATCCTCCGAGCCGATCCCCGTGCCCAGGGCCGTGATCAAGGTCCGGATTTCATCGCTCGAGATCATCTTGTCGAAACGGGCCCGCTCCACATTGAGAATCTTCCCCTTCAACGGAAGGATCGCCTGATTGCGCCGGTCCCTCCCCTGCTTGGCCGACCCTCCCGCCGAATCTCCCTCCACGATAAAAAGCTCGGACAGCGCCGGGTCGCGCTCCTGACAATCGGCCAGCTTTCCGGGCAGGGAACCGATATCGAGCGCATTCTTGCGTCGGATGAGATCCTTGGCCTTCCGCGCCGCCTCACGAGCCCGCGCGGCATTGATCGCTTTCTCGGCCACTTTCCGGGCCACTCCCGGGTTCTGGTCAAAATAGGCCCCGAGCGCCTCATTGACGGCGGCCTCCACGATCCCCTTCACCTCGCTGTTTCCAAGCTTGGCCTTGGTCTGTCCTTCGAACTGAGGCTCCGGAATCTTGACGCTGATCACGGCCGTGAGTCCCTCGCGGACGTCGTCCCCGGTCAGGGCCTGGTCGTCGGCTTTTAATAGATTATGGGCTGTGGCGTAACTGTTCACCGTTCGCGTCAAGGCCGCCTTGAATCCGACGAGATGGGTTCCCCCCTCGCGGGTATTGATGTTGTTGGCGAACGAGAAGATGTTGTCGGAATAGGAATCGTTGTACTGGAGGGCCACCTCCATCAGTACGCCGGTTTTTTCGCGGGAAGCATAAATCGGCTTATGGAGGGGATCTTTATTTTCATTCAGATGCTCTACAAACGAGATAATACCGCCTTTGTAACAAAATTCCTGGTGTTTTTCCGTCCGTTCATCCGACAGAAGAATTTGAAGTCCTTTGTTCAGAAAAGCCAGCTCGCGCAGCCGTTGAGACAGCGTGTCGAAGCTGAATTCCGTTTCTTCAAAGACCTGGGCGTCGGGCTTGAAGGTCACCTTCGTCCCGCGCTTTTTGGTTTTGCCGGTTGTCTTCAGCGGCGCCTCCGGCTTCCCGCGCCGGTACCGCTGTTGAAACACCTGCCCGTTCTGCCAGATCTCCAGTTCCAGCCATTCCGACAGTGCGTTCACGACCGAAATCCCGACGCCGTGAAGCCCGCCCGATACTTTGTACGACTCCCGGTCGAACTTCCCGCCGGAATGGAGGACGGTCAAGACCACCTCGGCCGCCGAGCGCTTCTGGCCGGCATGCATCCCCGTCGGGATTCCCCGGCCGTTGTCGATCACGGTGCAGCTCCCGTCGCTGTGAAGGAGCGCCTCGATCCGGTCGCAGAAGCCGGCCATCGCTTCGTCCACGCTGTTGTCCACCACTTCGTAAACGAGATGATGCAGACCGTCGATGCCGGTGCTTCCGATATACATGGCCGGACGTTTCCGGACGGCATCCAATCCCTCCAGGACCTTGATCTGTTCCGCATCATACTTCGTCGCCGTCTTAGCTTCCATATCCCTCCTTAAACAAGATCATGTCATCGGCTCCGCAACGAACTCAGACCCGCATCGGCATGACGACGCATAAATAGTCCGGGTCCCCCGGCTGCCGTACCAGGCACGGGCTTAAGGCATCCTTAAACTCGAGCAGAACCTCCTCCGAATCCAGCCCCGACAGGATGTCCAAAAGATAGCGCGCATTAAAACCCGTGGTGAGGCCTTCCTTCTCGAATTTTGCCTCGATCGTCTCTTTGGCCTCGCCCATATCGGGATTGCTCGTGGACAGCGTGATCGCGCCCGGCTCCAGGGCCAGCTTGATCGCGCTGGTCTTTTCACGAGAAAGAATGGAGACCCGGCGGAGCGCGCCTTCCAGTTCGGTCTTTTTCACCATCACCCGCTTATCGTTTTCCTTGGGGATCACCTGCTGGTAATTGGGATAACTCCCCTCCATCAGCCGCGCAAGCAACAGGAGGCTTCCCCGCTGAAAGATCATCTGGTTTTTGCTCAATCCGATCTCGGGCGGTTCTTCGTTTTCATCCAGCAGTTTTTTGATCTCCAGCGCCGCTTTTTTCGGGACGATCGCGGTTTGCTCCTGAGCAACGCCCTTTCCCTTTCCGTCCGGAAGTTCCCGTTCGATCACGGCCAGGCGGTGACCGTCCGTTCCGACGAACCGGAGGGCCCGCTTCTTATCCTTCATAAAGAGCGTGACCAGGATTCCGTTGAGGATGTACCGAGCGTTGTTGTCCCCGGCCGCAAAAATGGTTTTGCGGATCAGATCCGAAAGGGTCTTTCGGTCGACCGGCATCCGGGGGTCGGAATCGACCGCCGGCATCGCCGGGAATTCCTGCGGCGGCAGCCCCAGCACTTTAAACTCGCTTTTCCCCGCCTCGATTCCGACCGCGTGATTGTCCCCGGAGGTGATTGTCACCGGGCCCTCCGGAAGCTCCCGAATGATCTCGTACATTTTACGCGCCGAAACGGTCACTCCGCCGGGTTGTAATACTTCGGCCTTATAGCTTCCCCGGATCCCGATCTCCAGATCGGTCGCAAACAGGACGACCTGATCCCCTTTCGCTTCAAAAAGAATGTTCGATAGGATCGGCATGGTGTTTCGTTTCTCCACCACACCCTGAACCCGCTGAAAACCCGTGAGAAGCTCCCCGCGTGAAATCTTAAGTCTCATACAAACCTCCTTGCCCCCCTTAGAGTGATCCCGGCCCTTCCTTTAATTGTCTCATGATGGACTCGACCAATTGTTTGAATCCGGCGTCGTCTTCCATTCGTTTTTCGATCTGGCGACAGGCATGAATGACGGTCGTATGGTCTTTTCCGCCGAAGTGGCGGCCGATCTCGGGGAAAGAAAGCGGGGTCAATTCCCGGCAGAGGTACATCGTGATCTGCCGGGGCTGGACGATCGTCTTGGTTCTCTTCTTTGATTTCATCTCGGCCTGCTTGAGATGGAACCGTTCCGCAACGACCCGCTGGATCTCCTCTGCCGTAAGAATCTTCTTCGCCTGGACCGTATCCCGTAGGATTTTTTTGGCCAGATCGGCCGTAACGGATTGTCCGGTGAGGGAGGAAAAGGCGCCCACGCGAATGAGAGCCCCTTCCAACTCCCGGACGTTTCCACGGATATTTTCGGCCAGAAGGTGCGCCACGTCGTCCGGCAGTTGGATCCCTTCCGTCTCGGCCTTTTTCCGTAGAATCGCGATGCGGGTTTCAAGATCGGGAATCTGCAAATCCGCAATTAATCCCCATTCGAACCGGGATCTCAACCGCTCTTCGATGGTAGGGATCTCCTTGGGAAATCGGTCGCTTGAGAGGACGATCTGTTTATGCGCTTCGTATAGCGCGTTAAACGTATGGAAAAATTCCTCCTGGGTCCGCTCCTTTCCCGCAATAAACTGGATGTCGTCCATTAATAACGCATCCACGCCCCGGTATTTGTTTCGGAACTCGAGCATTCGGTCGTACCGGATGGAATTGATCACCTCATTTGTGAACTGCTCGGAAGAGAGGTACGCGATCTTCGTGCCGGGCCGCTTTTCCAGGATAAAATTTCCGATCGCGTTTAGGAGGTGGGTCTTTCCCAGCCCGACGCCGCCGTAGAGAAACAGGGGGTTGTAGGCCCGGGCGGGAGATTCGGCGACGGCCAATGAGGCCGCGTGGGCGAATTGATTGCAGGAACCCACCACGAAACTGCCGAAGGTGTATTTCCCATTGAGCTGAATTCCGCGGCGGGGTTTCGCTGTTTTTTCCGGGGCGAAAACCTCGCCTTGCGCCTGCGGTTGTTGCCCGTTCTTCATGATGAGATTGATCCTTAATCCCTCCTGTTGGGTGGCCCTTCCCAATTCATCCAAGAGCATCTCATAGTAATGTTCCCGGATC
>JACQHO010000077.1 GCA_016198945.1 Nitrospirota bacterium
GTTGCTGACCTCCGGAGAGCTGGTTCGGATAATGGCTCCGTCGATCCTCCAAACCCACCCGTTTCAGGGCCTCCCCCGCCTGGTCGGCCCGCTCGCGCGCCGAAAGACCGTTGTACAGAACCGGAAGCTCCACGTTCTCGATCGCGGTCGTCCGGTGAAGGAGATTAAACCCCTGGAAAACGAACCCGATCTTCCGATTCCTGATCCGGGCCAGATCGTTGGGCTCCAGCCCTCCGATCTCCACGCCGTCCAAAGAATAGCGACCGCGGCTCGGACGATCCAGGCAACCCAGGATATGCATCAAGGTCGATTTCCCCGATCCCGACGGCCCCATGACGGCGACAAACTCCCCCCGTTCGATGCTCAGAGATATCCCTTTCAAGGCCTCCAACTCGACGGCGTCGGTTCGATAAATCTTCCAAAGGTTCTCAATCTGGATGAACGGCGGCATGATCGTTCGGATCCCGGAAAGCGGCGCGGGCCCCCTGTCAGAACCGCATGCGCGGCGATCGCCCCGCGTCCGGCGTCGAATTGTTTTTTTGAATCTTCTCGATGATCGCCTCATCTCCCGGCCGCAACTCCCCGGACACCACCTCGGTGTAGCCCCCGTCGCTCATCCCCAGGACGACCGGGACCGGAACCGTTTTGCCGTTCCTCAAAATCCAAACATCAATCGCATCGGGACTTCTCTTTCCGGGTCGGGCGCCGGTGTCGGAGACTTTTTCCGGGCTGAACCGGAGCGCCGCATTGGGAAGCTTCACGACATCCGCCCGATGGCCGACCTTGATCATCACGTTGGCCGTCATCCCCGGTTTCAGTTTGAGATCGGGATTTCCGACCCGGATGATGGCGTCATAGGTCACGACGTTCTGTACGACAATCGGCTGATTATAGATGTCATGCACCGCCCCGGCAAACGCGATCTCGGGATAGGCGTCCACCGTGAACTCGGCCTCCTGGCCGATATGGACTCTTCCGATATCGGCCTCGTCCACGCTGGTGTCGATCTGCATTTCGGTCAGATCCTGGGCGATCGTGAAAAGGGTGGGGGCCTGAAGCGACGCGGCCACGGTCTGGCCCACGTCGACATTCCGGGAGATGACAATCCCATCCACCGGTGATCGGATCGTGGTGTAACGAAGATTGGTCTCGGCGATCCGGAGAGAGGCCTGGTCCTGCAACACCTGCGCCTCGGCGGCCTTCAACCCGGCCGTCGCGGAGTCGTACGCGGTCTGGGCGGCGTCCTTGTCGTTCTGAGAGACGAGGCTCTTGGAGAGAAGCTCCTCCAGGCGGCCCAGGTGCCGCCGGGCGTCCGCCAGAACCACCCGCGCTTTTTCCAGGTTGGCCTCGTCATTCGCCAGCCTCCCCCGTGCCTGCGCAACCTGGGCCTCAAAAAGGGCCGGGTCGATCTGGGCCACGGTCTGGTCCTTCTTCACGCGGGAGTTGAAATCGGCATGAAGACGCTGGACCGTCCCGGAGACCTGGCTTCCCACCTGAACCGTGACGACCGCGTTGACCTTTCCGGTCGCCGAAACGGCGGCCGTCATATCGCCCCGCTCGATTTTTATGGTTTTATACTTCGGAACCGGCTCGCCGCTCCGAACGTAAACAATCCCCGCAAGAACAGCGATCAGAAGACCGCCGAGAAGGAACCAGGCCTTATGGATCCCGTCCGGTCGCATTCATTCCGCCGAGGATCGGACGCCCGTCGTCACCGAAGACGGCCGTTCCTCGACCGGCTCGAACTCCGCGGCCGTCTTTTGACGGCCGGCCAGGAGGGTGTATGCGGTCGGAATGATAAACAGCGTCAGCAGCGTGCCGAGCAGCAGGCCTCCGACGATCACCCAGCCGATCTGCTGGCGGGATTCGGCGCCGGCGCCGGTCGCCAGCGCCAGGGGAATCGCGCCCAGGATCATGGCGGCCGTCGTCATTAAAATGGGACGCAAACGCAGCGCGGCGGCCTCGATCACCGCTTCGTGGATCTCCCGACCGCGTTCCTGCAACTGGTTGGCGAATTCCACGATCAGAATCCCGTTCTTTGCGATCAGGCCGACCAGCATCACCAGGCCGATCTGGCTGTAAACATTCAGCGTGCCGCCGGTCAGTTTAAGCGACAGCAGCGCGCCGGTGACGGCCAGCGGGACGGTGAGCATAATAATGAAGGGGTCTATAAAGCTTTCGAACTGCGCCGCCAGCACCAGATAGAGGAAGGCCAGGGCCAGCACGAAGGCCAGATACATGCTTGCGCCCGATTCTCTGAACTCGCGCGATTGTCCGTCCAGCGCCGTTTGTGCACCGGCCGACAACACGCCAGCGGCGGCCTCTTCCATGAAGGCCAGCGCGTCGCCCAAGGCAACGCCGGGCGCAAGGTTGGCCGAAATGGTTGCGGAGCGCAGGCGGTTGAAGTGGTTCAGCTCCTTCGGCGCCACGGTTTCCGTGACCGTCACGAGGTTGGCCAACTGCACGAGCTGTCCGTCCGTTCCGCGCACGTAGATGGCGGTCAGATCGTCGGGATTCATGCGGTCTTTGTCCGCCAGCTTGACGATGACGTCGTACTGCTCGCCTTCCCGTTTGAACCGGGTCACCTGCCGGCCGCCGAGCAGCGTCTCCAGGGTGCGGCCGACCGCTTCCACCTCGACGCCGACATCCGCCGTCTTTTCGCGATTCAGTTTCACGGTCAATTGCGGCTTATTCAATTTCAGGTCGGAGTCCATGTTGATAAGGCCCGGAAAGGTGCGGGCCTTGGCCAACAGCGTGTCGATCATGGTTTGCAACTCGGCGTAGCTGCTCGCCTGCACCACGAACATGACGGGCGGATTGCGGAAACTCTGGCCGAGCGACGGCGGATTGACCGGAAAGGCCAGGACGCCCGGCAGCCCGAACATTTTGGGCATCAGCTCCCCCGCAACCTGCTGCTGCTTGCGTTCCCGTTCCGACCACGGCTTGAGCATGACAAACGAAAAAGCCGACGTGACCGGATTGGGCCGTTCCAGGCCGGGCGCGACGACCATGAAGAAGGTCCTGATCTCCGGCACCTGTGCGTACAACTCTTCCACACGCCGTGCATAGCTGTCGGTATAGGCCATGGTCGCCCCTTCGGGCGCCAGGAGGACGCCGATGATGATGCCGCGATCTTCCAGCGGCGCCAGCTCGGACTTGAGCGTGGTGAAGAGCACGACAATCACGCCCGCAGCCGCCAGCCCCAACGAGAGGATCCAGACGCGGTGGCTCAACGAACGGGCCAAGAGCGTCTTATAACCGACATTGAGCCGGTTCATCCATTCCTCGATCAGCCGATAGATCCGGCCGTGCTGGCGTTCATGGCGCAACAGCTTCGAGCACATCATGGGGGTCAGGGTCAGGGCAACGAAGCCCGACACAATGACGGCGGCCGAAACCGTCAGTGCGAATTCCCGGAAGAGCCGGCCGGTCGTGCCGGTCATGAAAGCGACCGGGACGAAGACCGCCGCCACCGTGACCGTCATCGCCAGTACGGCAAACGCGATCTCTTTACTGCCTTCGAAGGCCGCTTGGACCGGAGGCATGCCGTGCTCGATGCGGCGATAAATGTTCTCCAACATGACGATCGCATCGTCGACGACCAGCCCGATCGCCAGCACCAGCGCCAGCAAGGTGAGGACGTTCACGGTAAAGCCCAGTGCATAGACGAAGATGAACGCGCCTATCAGGGAAACGGGAATCGTCACGAATGGGATCAGCGTGGCGCGCCCCGACCGAAGGAAGAGGAAAATGACCAGGACCACCAAGATCAGCGCTTCAGCCAGGGTCTCAAAAACCGACTGGATCGACTCATCGATAAAGACCGAGCTGTCGAAGCCGATCTGGAGTTTCATGCCGGCGGGGAGCGCATCAACCAGCTTGGGCAGTTCCGCTTTGACCGCCTTGGCGACCGCCAGCGTGTTAGCGGTGGATTGTTTGACCACGCCCACGCCGACGGCGGGGTTGCCGTTGACCCGCACCGTGTTACGGTCGTCGGCGGCGCCGAGTTCGGCGTACCCCACGTCGCGCAGGCGCACCGGATAGCCGTTGACCTGACGGATGATGAGTTGATCGAACTCTTCCGGCGTTCGCAGATCGGTCTCCATCAGGACGGTGAATTCCCGCTGACGGCTTTCGATCCGGCCCGACGGCACCTCCACATTCTGCCGGCGCAGTGCGTTTTCGACATCCAGCGCGGTGAACCCGTAGGCCGCCAGCCGCTCCCGATCCAGCCATAAGCGCATGGCGTAACGGCGCTCGCCGCCGATGATGACGCTGGCGACGCCCGGCAGCGTCTGCAGGCGGTCTTTTACATATCGGTCGGCATAATCGGTGATCTCGATTGGCGTATGCCGTTCGCTGGAGAAGGCCAGCCAGAGAAAGGGAAACGCATCCGCCTCGATTTTGGCGATGACCGGTTCTTCCGTTTCATCAGGAAGCCGCCCACGGGTGCGGGAAACACGATCGCGCACGTCGTTCGCGGAGGCCTCAATGTCCCGGTCCAGTGTAAACTCGATGCTGATTTGACTGACCTCTTCACGGCTGGCCGACTTCATCACCCGGATCCCCTCGATGCCGGCGAGCGAATCTTCCAGCGGCTGAGTGATCTGGCTTTCAACAATTTCGGCGGTCGCGCCGGGATAGACGGTGCGTACCGAGACAATCGGCGGGTCGATGTTGGGGTATTCCCGGACGGCCAGGCGCGTGTAGGCGATAATGCCGATCAGGATCAGCATCAGGCTCATGACGGTCGCGAGGACCGGACGACGGATTGAAATATCGGGCAGCATCATGGGGATCTCTCCGGGCTACGGCTTTGCCGCAGCGGGGAGTTCGGGTTTTGCAGACGAGGGATCCATCACCATGACCGGGGCGCCCTTAAACAGTTTTGTCTGCCCGCCGGTCACGACCGTGTCATTGGCGCTCAGGCCCTCAACGATTTCGACAAGCCCCTCCAGCCGCCGGCCGATCTTGATCTTGGCCAACGCGGCTTTGCCGTCCACAATATGGTAGACGAACTTATCCTGCCCCATCGGCACCAGCGCCTGTTCCGGGATCAAGATTGCGTTCGTATGTCTGGCCAGCACCAGTTTCACGCGGGCGAACATACCGGGGCGCAGATCGCCGCGCGGGTTAGGGACGTGGGCCCTCAAAAGAATCGTCCGTGACGCGTCATCAATTCGGGGGTCGATGGCGTATATTTGGCCCTCAAACATCCGCTCCGGCATGGCATCCACCTGGAGATTCACCGTCTGCCCCGCATGGACCCGTCCCAGATAAACTTCCGGGATGCGGAAATCGACTTTTATTGCGCCGATGTCTTCCAGATTGACGATTGCCTGTCCCGGCTGGACGTAACCGCCCGGGCTGACCAGGCGGAGTCCGAGCCGGCCTGAAAATGGCGCCCGGATCGTCGTTTTGTCCAGCCGGGCCTGGAACAGTGCGAGGTTCGCCTGAGACTCCTTCAGTTTCGCCACAATCTCATCATAGGCCTGCGGGCTGAGCAGCTTCTCCTCGTTCAACTGCCTGGCGCGGTCGTAATTCATCTGGTTGAGCTGGAGCACGGCGCCGGCCTGATCCGCTTGGGCCTTATATTCCGCAGGATCGATGCGGAGCAGAACGGACCCGTCCTGGACCGCCTGGCCTTCGGAAAAATCAATGCCGCTGATCCTGCCGGCGATCTCGGAGCGAATCACCACGGATTCATTGGCCTGAAGCGTTCCGACCGTCTCGATCTCCTGGGATACGGGACCGACCTGCACCGGCGCGGCCTCAACCGGCAGGACGCGCGGACCGCCGGACCCCTCTTGTCGGGTCGCCCCGTTTTTTCCGCGATGGGTCACATTCCAGGCCGCGGCGGCGGCAACCGCAACAACGATCATGATCCAGAATAAGCGATTCGAGTTTTTCATCATTCTTCCAAGGGGGACGGCGGCTTCAGCGCGGGACGCGAACGCTACATGCTTTTTTGCGTTCTCTCCAGCACGTTGGGAAGAAAGATCCCGGCCGCGCGCTGAAGATTCAGAATAGCCAGATGCCGTGCATACGTCGCCCCGATCACATCCCGCTCCGCCTCGATCAATGTTTGATTCGCATCGAGCAGATCCAGATTGGCGGATAATCCAAACGTGAACTGCTTCGAGACCATTTCAAAGTTTTCCTTGGCAAACCGGGCCTGCTCTTCCCGGGATTGCAACACACGGGTCGCGGCCTCCAGGTTCAGCGAGGCCTGAGTGACGTCAAGGTCCACGCGCTTTTTCAGCCGGGCCGTCTCCAGCCGTCCGGTTTCAAACCGGGACCGGGCCTGGGCCATTTCGGCCCGACGAAGACCCCCCTCATAAATCGGAAACTCCAGTTTACCGCCGACCACCCAGCTCTCATCAATGAAAAAGGTGGAACGGGGATCCTGGTTCCTTTTGAAGTAAGTGGCCTCCAGGGTGAGGCTGGGCAGAAAGTTTCCCCGGGCAAACTTCACCCCTTCCCTTGCGATCTCCTCCTGAAGAAGGCTTCGACGGACATCCTCACGCGAATCCAGCGCCGCCGACAGCAACCCGGCGCCGGTTTCGGCCGGGATTTCGGGGATGGACGGCTCGCTGATTTCGGCGTCGTCCGGAAGCCCGGACAACATTTCGAGCTCCCGTTTCCTGACCGTCGCCTCATTTTCGAGAATCGCCAGATCGGCCTGCGCCCGCGCCAGTTCCGCTTGAGCGCGAAGCAAAACCGATTGAGTCACCTCGCCCACCTTGTATCGCAATTCGGACAGACGGCGATGTTCTTCAAGACGGCTCACATTCCTTCTCTGGGCGTCCAGGTTCTTCTGGGCCTCCAGCCGGCCGTAGTACACCTCGGCGACATGGAACAGCAGCGATTCATTCGAGAGGTCGTAGCTTTTCTTGGCAACCTCGATGCCTTGTTTCGCGATCCGGATCCCGGCCGCGCCTTTTCCGCCGGCAAACAACGGCTGCTCCAGCGTCACCTCCATCCCGTAGCTGTGATCCGGCTGGAGGATGACCGTCGAGCTTCCCAGATCGCGACTTTTTTCGGGATAGAGATCGTACGTGCCGCTCAAGGTCACTTTCGGCATCACCGCCGAGAAGGCCCGCCGCTTTTCTTCTTCCGACCGGCGAATGCCTTCCCGGGCGATCCGGACCTCCTCGTTTTTCTGGAGGACCAGTGAATAAACCTGATTCAGTGAAAACGTCTCCCCGTAAACGGCCCGGACGCCGAATACCAGGAAGATCAAAACGCCCGCCCCTGTTTTCTTCATCATGGCTTTGATCATACCATGCCCCCCTCTGTTCCTTCCACCGAAATTAATCGGGATGAAGTATCCGCATAAATTCGGATGCGGCCCGGGCCGGATCCGATTGCGATAAAACGGCCGAAACCACCGCAACCCCGTCAACCTGGGTATCCATGACCTGACGGAGATTGAGAAGAGTAATCCCGCCGATGGCGATGACGGGAATGCGGGCCTGACGACGAAATTCCTTCAGCGCCTCGCAACCGAGCGGGGGCCGCGCCTGTTTCGTCGTGGATGAAAAGACGGGCCCGACTCCCAGATAATCGGCGCCGCCGGCTTCGGCCTCCCGCGCCTGCTCAAGGGTATGGGCCGAAACCCCGATCACCCGATCCGGCCCCAAAAGGGAACGGGCCGCCGACAACGGAAGGTCCTCCTGGCCGAGATGCACCCCGTCGGCCTCGACCGCCAGCGCCAGATCCACTCGGTCGTTGATCACCAGCGTCACGCCGCTCCGATGCGCCAGCGCCGATAGTTGAAGCGAATTGAAATAGGCATCCCGGCCGGAGAGGCCCTTCGCGCGGTACTGAATATGCCTCACGCCGCCGGCCACGGCCGCGGACGCCGCATCCATCAGGGATCGCCCCGTCAAGGCATCGTGATCCAAAATCAGATAGAAACCGGAAGGCACGGGTGGTTTCATGAGGGAATGTCCGCGCGTTCCCCGCCGTCAGCCGGAAACGCGCGCCTGTTCGGAAGAAAGAAATTTTTCGAGATAGCCGGTCGAGATCCGGCCTTTTTGGAATACGGAGTCGTCAAAGATTCGTTTATGGAGCGGGATCGTCGTCTTGATCCCCTCGATCATGAATTCATCCAGCGCCCGCCGCATCCGGGCGACGGCCGCGTCCCGATTTTCGGCATGGACGATGAGCTTGGCGATCAGCGAATCGTAATACGGAGGAACCAGGCCGTTGCAGATCATCGCCGAATCGACGCGAACCCCCGGCCCCCCGGGAGACCGGAAGGACGTGATCGTGCCGGGAGACGGCGTAAAGGTGTCGGGACACTCGGCATTGATCCGGCATTCAAAACTGTGGCCGCGCAATTTGACGTCGCTTTGACGGAACTCCAGCGGCAGGCCCGCGGCGAGTTTGATCTGCTCCTTGATCAGATCGATTCCGGTCACCATCTCGGTCACCGGATGCTCGACCTGGATCCGGGTATTCATCTCCATGAAATAGAACCGGTGATCCTTGTCCAGCAGAAACTCGACGGTGCCGACATTGCAGTAATTGACCGACTTGGCCGCTTCCACCGCGGCGGCCCCCATCTCCCGTCGGAGTGATTCATCCACGGCCGGCGACGGCGATTCCTCGATCAGCTTTTGATGCCGTCGCTGGATCGAGCAGTCCCGCTCCCCCAGATAAACCGTCCGTCCCTTTTCATCGGCCAGAATCTGGACCTCGATATGCCTCGGCTCCAGAAAATACTTTTCGAGGTAGACGCCGCTGTCCCCGAAGGCGGTCTTGGCCTCGGCCTGGGCCGTCTGAAACGCCGTCAGGAGATCCTCTTCCTGCGTCACCACCCGCATCCCGCGCCCGCCTCCGCCCGCGGTCGCCTTGATGATGACCGGATACCCGATCCGCTTGGCCGCCTCGACGGCTTCCTTTTCTTCCGAGATGACGCCCCGGCTGCCCGGCAGCACCGGAATGCCCTTCTTGACCATCGCCTCGCGCGCCTTCGCCTTGTCGCCCATCATGGCGATGTTCTCGGAAGTCGGCCCGATGAATTTGATCCCGATCGATTGGCAGACCTCCGCGAAATGGGCGTTCTCGGCCAGAAATCCGTAACCCGGATGGATCGCCTCGGCCCCCGTGATCTCGGCCGCGCTCAGGATGTTCGGAATGTTGCGGTAGCTCAGGGCCGCGTCCGGCGGCCCGATGCAGATATGCTCGTCCGCCAGACGGACATGAAGCGCCTTCGCATCGGCCTCGGAATAAACCGCCACGGTCTTGATTCCGAGCTCGCGGCAGGCCTGAATGACCCGAACGGCGATCTCGCTCCGATTGGCCACCAAAATTTTCTTAAACACGCGCGCTCCTCAAATCGGGAGGGGACAGATTTAAAATCTGTCCCCTCCAGGTTCCCCGCCGATCGCGGGGTCTGTCAGGCCGGTGTCAGGGGTTCGATCCGGAACAGGGGCCCGCCGTATTCGACCGGCTGGGCGTTCTCGACTAGGATCTCGACGACTTTCCCGTCCCATTCGGACTCGATCTCGTTCATGAGCTTCATGGCTTCGATGACGCAGAGAATCTGACCCTTCTTGACGACGCTCCCCACCTCGACATACGGATCCGCATCGGGAGCGGGCGAGCGATAAAACGTCCCCACGACCGGCGCGGTCAGTGTCAACCACCCGGCCGGCGTCACGGCCGGCGTGACCGCCTGAGCCTGAGGCTGCGGACTTTCCGCGGCGTGGGTCGCCGGAACCGCCGGAATCTCTTCCGATGCGGGCGGCGGGGGAATCAGGGGGCGTTCCTTCTTGATTCGAACCCGCACGCCGGATTTTTCCAGCTCCAGCTCCGCGATTTCGGTCCGCTGGATCAACTCGATCAGCTCTTTAAGCTCCTTAAGGTTCATCCGAATTTACGCCCGCTCCACATAGGACCGGGTTCGGGTATCGATCTTAATCACGTCCCCCTCCTCCAGATACAAAGGCACCTTGATCGTCGCCCCCGTTTCCAGCACGGCCGGTTTGGTTCCGCCGCTGGCCGTATCGCCGCGGACGCCGGGATCCGTCCCGGTGATCTTCAACTCAACAAAGGTCGGGACCTCCACCGTCAGCGGCTTGCCCTTGTAGATCAGAATCTTGACGAGCATGTTCTCCTTCAGAAAATCCCGACTGTCGCCCAGTTGATCCCGCTCGAAGGCCAGTTGCTCGTAGCTGGACGTGTCCATGAAGTGGTACTCGTTCCCCTGGGCGTATAGAAACTGCATCTCCTTCTCTTCGATATCGGGCTCATCCAACGTCTCTCCGGAACGGTAGGTCCGCTCCAGAACATTCCCCGTCTTGAGACTCTTCAACCGGGTGCGGACGAAGGCCCCTCCTTTTCCGGGTTTTACGTGCTGATAGTCAACGATGATGAACGGTTCGCCGGAGATTTCGACCTTGGCGCCGCTTCGGAAATCACTGGTTGAGATCACACCCACTCCTTCTCTATTCTAAACCGGTTGATAATCATTGCGGAATAAAAGATCAGGCCTTCCGCGTTCTGGCCCGGACGTGATGGATGGCCGCCAACAGCCCCAACTGATAACTATAGGGGCCAAACCCGCTGATCTGTCCGACCGAAACTTCCGCCGTATACGAGTGATGGCGGAACGCCTCGCGCCCGTATATGTTGGAGAGATGGACTTCGACCGCCGGCAGTCCGACCGAGGCGATCGCATCGCGCAGGGCGATGCTGGTATGCGTGTAGGCCGCGGGATTGATTAGCAACGCCTGATACCGGCCGGAGGCCTTTTGGATCAGATTGACCAGACCGCCTTCGGAGTTGGACTGTTTAATCGTCAGGGCCACCCCTTCCTTCTTGGCCAGCCGCTTCAGATCCCGGTCGATTTCAGACAGCCGGACGGTTCCGTACACCGACGTTTCGCGGGTTCCCAGCAGATTCAGGTTCGGGCCGTGCAGAACCAGAATTCGATCCACGAAAGAGACCCTCACAGTTCCGGTTTGAGCCGGGCGCCGGCTCGTCTCAAAAGAAATCGCGCCTTCCCCACATTGCCATCGGCTCGAATGACAAGAATTAAAAAATACTCGACCGTGATTTGACGAAGAATCGCCACGAAACGTTCCGTGACGGTCATCAATTCCGTAACGGCTTCAAACTCGACCGATTCGGCCAGCTTCCCGGCCGTCCTGAGCAGCCCGCTGAACTCGGCCCCGAGCGTCTGAAGGTCAAGTTGGGAATCCCGCTTTTGTTCCTCGACAACGATTCCATCCATCCCGACGATGGCGACTCCCCTGCAGTCTTCCATCTCCCGGACCGTCCGTTGAAGATGTTCGGCCAGGCTCATCGGTCCTGTCCTTTCTTGATGCTGTTCAGCCAGAGCTGGAGACGCTGTATCTTTTGCATTTTCTGCCGTTCCCGGTCCGCCACGGGGGCGTCTTCCACAGCGGGCGGTCCGGACGACGCGGCGGGCGGCGGGACGGGAGGCGCCGGCGGAATCTCCGAGGTCGGTTTCAGATCGTTCTTGATCTGCGGGCCCTCGTTCAACAGCCTTGCCAACTCAACCGTCTCTTCCAACTTTTGAAACAGGGCCTGATTGTTGGGATCCTTCGCGAGCAATCGCCGATAGATCGCAATCCCTTTTTCGTAATGGCCCTGTTTGATATAAAGATCGGCCAGGGCTTCGGTCGTAATCTCTTCGGTCGGCGGAGGCGGAGCGGACGGCATGTCGTCCGGCGAGGGCTCCGTCGACCGGGGGGCTTCCGCCTCGGATGACGCGGGAGCCTCCGGGGTGTCGGGCGAGGGTCCGCCGAGGATTTCCTCCAAGGAGGGGGAGGGGGTGCTGGGCTCAAGCGTCGCCGGCGCCGATTCCGGAGCGCTCATCGCCGCCGGCGGGACTTCCGGCGAAGGCGCCTCCATCCGTTCCGGTTCGCTTTTTATGTCCGGACCCGCATGGGAGGTCTGCTCCAACTGCATTTCAACCGACTCCGAACCGAGCGAGACGGCCGACCGCTCTTCCATTTTTTTCCGCTCCTCCTGCTCGATGCGATCCAACTCCCCCACCATAAGCTTCATCTCGGCATCCTTGGGGCTTGACAATAAGACGGCCTGACAGGAAATGCGGGCCTTGTCGGTCTGTCCCGCGTCTTTATAGAGCTTGGCCAGCTTCCGGTGCGCGAGCAGGTTTTCAGGATCGGACTTGAGCACCTGCTCAAATTCGGCCTTGGCCTCGGCAATCTGGCCTTTTTCAAGATAAACCTTTCCCAGCACCCCTCGCGCGGCATGAAAATTCGGATGGACTTTCAGCCCGTCGGTCAAAACCATCATGGCCTCGTCCGGCATCCCGGCCTTCAGATATTCCTCCGCCAGCGGCACAAAAAGCCTCGACTTTGGATCGTTGGCCAATTTCTCGGTGAGTTTAATAATCTCCGGAGAAAGGGGTTTATCCTGTCCTTTTTTTTGATCCATAGAGGTCAAGGAGATCGGGTTTAGAGCAGCCCCATCATAACAAAACCCGGAGAAAAGTCAACGAAGGGGATGATCGCCCGCTTTTGACCGGGATTTCAACTCGATGATCCGATCCAAAATACGCTCGGCCGTCTCGGCCTTGGACAGCCGGGGCAGCGCAACGGTCTCGCCGTGCGCGTCGATCAGCGTCACGATATTGGTGTCCAGGTCGAAGCCGGCCCCTTCCTGAGTCACATCGTTGGCCACGATCATATCCAGCCCTTTTCGTTCAAGTTTGGTCCGGGCCTGACGGTCGAGATCCTCCGTCTCGGCCGCAAAACCCACCAGAATCCGGCTGCCTCGTTGGGCACGGAGCTCGGCGAGAATGTCCGGCGTGGGCTCCAGTTCAAGAAAAAAGTCGGACCCGTCTTTTTTGATCTTGCGTCCGGCCGGATGTCGCGGACGGTAATCGGCAACCGCGGCCGCCATGATCAGGAGGGTCGTCGCGGCCCAATGCCCCAGAACGGCATCGCGCATCTCTTCGGCGGTTCGCACGAGAATCCGTTCGACGCCGGCCGGACAGGGAAGATGCGTCGGACCGCTGACCAGAATCACCCGCGCCCCCCTCCATTGGGCGGCGCGAGCCAGCGCATAGCCCATTTTTCCCGAAGAACGGTTGGTGAGGTACCGGACGGGATCAATCGGCTCCTGGGTCGGGCCGGCCGTCACCAGAACGGTTTCTCCCTTCAAATCGGCCTTCCGGCCCAGGCGGTCGAAAACAACCGCGAGGATCTTCTCCTCCGAGGCCAGCCGACCGGTGGCTTCTTTTCCGGAGGCCAGGGGCCCTTCTTCGGGCGGAATGATTTGAACGCCGAGGCCGTTGAGAATCGAAAGATTGCGCTGCAACACCGGATGATTCCACATCTCCCCGTCCATCGCGGGCGCCATGACCATCGGGGCCGGACCGGCCGTGACGAGCGTCGTCAGGAGGTCATCCGCAATTCCGTGGGCGATTTTGCCGATGATATTGGCCGTCGCGGGGGCGATCAGAATCATGTCGACCTGCTCGGCCAGCGTCAGGTGACGGATCTCCTCGCTGGAATCGAACAGGCTCGTGTATACCGGCCGTCGGGACAGGACCTGGAATGTCAACGGCGTAATAAACTGCTGCGCCGAGGAGGTCATCACGACCGTGACCTGGGCCCCGGCCTGAACCAGTCGGCGCAGAATCAGAACCGATTTATAGGCCGCAATGCTGCCCGTGACGCCCAGGAGGATATGCTTGCCGCGCAGGTCGTCCTTCATGGCATCGTCCCTTATTCTTCCGGCTCGCTCGGTGGAGCTTCCTCAACCTTCTGGTCGTTCACGTACACGGTCAGATCCTTCTTGATTTCATTCTCGTCCACTTTCGGCAGCATCGCCTTCGCCCTGGCCCGAGCCCGTTCTTCGATCTCGCGGGCCGCCATGGCCTCCTTCATTGCGACCTTGGCCTCCTTCCCGGTTAGAAATTCCCCTTTCCCCTGCAACACCTCATCCAGCGCGACCGTCGTTTCTTTCGTGAATTTGCTCGTAATCAACGGACTGGAGCCCTGCATCATCTGCCGGGCCCGTTGCGCGGAGATGATCACCAGCCGATACCGGCTGTCGATCTTGGTTTCATCGTACTCATTGAGCAGCGACATCATGTCCATGTCTTTATTACCCCTCCCCGTGGTTTGACTTACGTCAGAAATTGTTCCCGGATCCAGGTGGGATCGGTATGCGCCAACCGAAGCCGCTCCGTCAGAATAACGGACTCCAGATCCCGGACGGCCTTTTTGATTTCGTCGTTGATGATGATGTAATCGTAGTCTTTAAAATTCTGAATTTCCTTCCGGGCCACTCGAAAGCGCCGCTCGATCTCTTCCGCCGTGTCCGACCGCCGGTCCCGAAGCCGCTCCATTAAAACGTCCATCGAGGGCGGAAGCACAAAGATGAAGATCCCTTCCGGAA
>JACQHO010000078.1 GCA_016198945.1 Nitrospirota bacterium
GACATGATTTGCAGGCCGGAGTGGAAAGAAGAATCAACACGGGAAACGGCGTGACGATCGCTTACGCCCACACGCTGCGAATCGAGATCAAAGGATTAATGAAAAGTGCCTGTCACCTTTTGGAAGATAATCCTTTGATTTTATTGGAAGCTGATTTCAAGCAGGGTTCTGGCATGGTTTGGATCAGACCTGAGTAAAGCTCTTTGCTCCCCTCCACCCTCGCGCGCGGGGCGGTTGAAATAGAGGGTTAAGTGACAATGTCTCATCGGCGGTACCAGGCTCTTCTGGCGTTTGTATTCCTGATCTGGTGGATCGCTCTGGCGATCGATCCGTTGTACCGAAAGGACTGGGCGCTTGAGAACGCGCTGGTGGGCGCGTTTGTACTGGCGGGGGCGGTGGTGAACCATCGGTTTCTCCTCTCGCGTGTCTCCTACACGCTGATCTTCGTTTTTCTTTTTCTTCACGAAATCGGCGCCCATTATACGTACGCCGAGGTCCCCTATGATGCCTGGTTTGGCGCGTTGACCGGCCGGACCTTCAACTCCCTCGTGGGATGGGAACGGAATAATTTCGATCGCGTCATCCATTTTTCCTACGGCCTTCTGCTGGCCTACCCGGTCCGCGAGATGTTTATTCGAGTCGCGGACGTCCGGGGATTCTGGGGTTACTTTCTGCCGCTGGACCTGACGATGTCCACGTCGATGATTTTCGAGCTGTTTGAGTGGGCTGCGGCGGTATTCTTCGGCGGCGACCTGGGGATGGCCTACCTGGGCACGCAGGGCGACGTGTGGGACGCCCACAAGGACATGGCGCTGGCGAGCCTCGGGGCCTTGATCGCGATGAGCTTCACGGCGTTGTTAAACAGCTATCTGCAGCGCGACTTTGCCCGCGAATGGGGCGACAGTTTGCGGGTGAAACATCCCAAACCGCTGGGAGAAGATGAGATCGCGCGCCTCTTGAAGAAAAAGTGATGCGGCCGTTACTTCGGCGGGCCCTCGGCGCCGGGCATGTTGAGGAAGGCCCTCATCTGCTCGATCAGCATCTTGTTGGCGTTGGGATCGTTGAGATCCAGGCGGTATTCGTTGATGATCTTGATCGACATCCCTTTCCATTCCTTCCAGCAGGGATTGCAGATCTTCGATTTAATCTCGGCTTCAAGCGGCCCGCCGTAGGCGTATCCGGTAATCCCCTCGCGGGTTTGAAGACAATGCACGCACTTCACGTCCGCCATCACGACCTCCTGTGTGTATAGAGTAGGATCCCATTATACAGTCGCCGGATGCGGCAGTTCAAGGGGCCCGTCGCGGGTTTATTGTCGGGAGAGGCGGGCGTCCAGAAAATTTCTGACGCTCCGCGCCAGGTCATCCGGACGGTAAGGTTTTGGAACGAACCGGACCGTCCCGAGATTTTGGAGTTCGTTCGAATCCCCGGTCATTTGATGGCCGGTTGAAATCAAGACCCGGATTTCCGGGTCAAGCTGCAACAGGCGTTTTAATGCCTCCCGTCCCGACATGCGCGGCATCGTCAGGTCGAGCACGACCAGCCGGATGCGCTCGCGATCGCGTTGGAAGATCTCCAGCGCCTCCTCGCCGTTCTTTGCGAGCAGCACGGTGTAGCCGTGATGCTCCAGAATGGTCTGGCCCAGCCGGCGGATCGAGGCTTCGTCATCCACAAACAGAACGGTTTCCGTTCCGTGACCCGTTCCTTCGTTCGAAACCGTCGGCGCCATCGAGGCGACCGGGCGGTCCGTGCAGGGAAGATAAACGTTAAAGACGGTCTCCACATTTGGGGCTGAAGAAAGCTCGATCCAGCCGTCGTGCTGTTTGACGATTCCGTAGACCGTTGCCAGTCCCAGTCCCGTGCCGTGTCCGATTTCCTTGGTGGTGAAAAACGGCTCGAAAATACGATGGCGGATCTTTTCATCAATGCCGCTTCCATTATCGGAGACCGAGAGGCGGACAAACTCCCCCGTCCGGGCGTCATAATGCGATTGACAGTAGGCCTCGTCCAGCCGGACGTTTTCCGTCGAAATCAGGATTCGGGGCTCCCATTCCATCGGGAGGGCATCCCCGTTCTTTTTCCCCATGCGCTCGATCAAGGAGTCCCGCGCATTGACACAGAGGTTCATAATGACCTGATGCATCTGGCCGGCATCGGCCAAAACCGGCCATGACTCGTCGGCGGATTGAATGACGGTCTGGATGCGTCGGTCAATGGTCTGGCGCAGAAGGCCCACAACCTCTTCCGCGACGGCGCCGAGATATTGGGGTTGAGGCGCCATCGGAGTCCGATGGCTGAAGATCAAGAGCTGCTGGGTCAACATCGCGGCCCGGCGCGCGGCCTGCGACGCCGAGGTCAGGATGGCATTCTGGTCCGATTCACTGGGCGTTTGTTCGAGGATCAGATCGAGATTGCCGATGATGGCCGTCAGCATATTATTGAACTCATGCGCCACGCCCCCGGCCAGTTGACCGATCGCTTCAAGCTTTTGGGCGTGACGGAGTTGTTCCTCCAGCCGCTTGCGCTCGGTGATGTCCCACACGGTCGCGATGACGCCGACGATCTCGCCCTGCGCGTTGCGGAACGGACCGTATCGCGCGGAACCCCAACCCGTCATGCCGGTCTGCTTGATCAAAAACGGGACATCGAGATGCAAGAAAGTCTCGCCGGTCAACGCCTTTTTAATAGAGGCCTGGATTCCTTCCACGGCCTCTTGTTTCAATAAAATCTTTCCGTGTTCCTTCATAAGATTCGCTAAATGGCCGGGATGTTTTCCCAGGATTTTCTCTGCGCGCAATCCGGTCAGTTCCTCCATGAACGGATTCCAGACCACATATCGGAATTCGCGGTCGTAAACGATGATGCCTTCCCGGGCGTTGGTGATGACTTGCTGATTAAGCTGGCTCGATTCCCGCAGCGCCTCCTCCGCATGTCTTCGTTCCGTGATGTCGATAATGAAACCCTCCAGGGCCAGAAGATTCCCCTCCGGTGTAAAGACCCCGCGTCCCTGCTCCCAGACCCACTTCTCATGTCCGGCGGCGGTCCTAATCCGATAGACCAGTTGAAAGGGTTTCCTCTCCCGTACGGCGGCCTGCACATCCTGCCAGACCGGTTCCTGATCATCCGGATGGATAATCTGCTGTCCGTAGAAGACCCGCCGCTCCATCAGATCGGAAGGAGCGTAGCCGGTCAGATGCAAACAGCCCACGCTTGCGAATTCCACCGTCCAGTCCTTATCGTTACGGCAGCGATAAACCATGCCGGGCAGGTTGCTGATCAGGGTTGAAAGAGCCCGCTGACTTTCCTGCAAGGCCTGCTCGGCCCGCCTGCGCGTGTCGATGTCCTCGATCTGGACGATAAAGTATTGGGGGGTTTCCCGGTCGTCCCGTACCGGTGAGACGTTAAGGCGGGCCCAGAACGTGCTGGCATCTTTGCGGAGGTATTGTTTTTCCAGTTGGAGGGAAGGAATGTTTCCTTGCAGCAGTAATTGCAACTGTTCGAGGTTTTTATCGATGTCTTGAGAGGCCGTGATGCTCTGAAAATCGCGTGCCAGCAGTTCGCTCCGGGAGTATCCGGTCATCCGGCAGAAGGTCGGGTTGACCTCAAGGTATCTTCCGAGAGGTTCCACGGCCAGCAGGGCGATTCCGATCGCGGCATCCTCAAATGCCTTTTGAAAGCGCTCGGCCTCTTTCATCATCACCTCGGAGGGTTTTCGAACCCCATCTTACTGGGTCGTGCGGTCAAGGCATCCGTGTTACGTCTTAAAAAGTCGCTTCAGACCTCCTAAAAATCCCTTCGGTTCCTGCGCGCCCAGCAGCAGTTCCAGTTCTCCCTTGTCGAAATAAATTCCCATGCAGTTCGTGCATTGATCCACCTTGATCCCGGCCAGCGCCACCTCTTCCATCTCCTTGCCGCATTTGGGGCATTTCATCCAGTGCGGGTTTTTCTCCGATTGGGCCTCCTGCTCGGCCCGCTTGGCGTCCAGTTCCTTCCGCATCTTGTCCATGAGTTCCTTGTTTTTCTTATAGAAATATTCCTCTTCCCGATCGTATCCGTGTTCGCTGAGTTCCTTTGCCATGGACATCTCCTTCGTTGACCTAAATGAGTATCCCGTATTATATCAAAAGAGATCTTAAATGCAATGGGCTACCGTAGTACCTAGCGAGCAAAGCGAGCGAGAGGGGGGGGCTCCATCCGGCTTTGCCGATGGAGGGGGCGACGCGAGCCCCTATAAACAGTGAAAATGATTGACAGGGGGGTGGCGATTTTAGTAATTTAAATATCATGTATTTTAAAGGACTTCCAGAACCCCAGGGTCTCTATCATCCGCAGTTTGAAAAAGAGGCCTGCGGCATCGGATTTGTCGCCAATGTCAAAGGCGGCAAGTCCCATGATATTGTTCGGAAAGGTCTCCAGGTTCTTGAGAATCTGGCGCATCGAGGCGCGGTCGGCTGCGATCCTTGCACGGGGGACGGCGCCGGCATCCTGCTGCAGGTTCCGCATGAATTCCTGAAACGGTCCTGCGCGGAATCGGGAATCCGTCTTCCCGGGGCCGGGGAGTACGGAATCGGAATGGTTTTTCTGCCGGCCGTGGCATCCCAACGCACTCCCTGTGAGACCTTGATTGAAAAAATCATCCGCGAAGAAGGGCAACGGCTTCTGGGCTGGCGGGACGTGCCGGTCAAGGAGGCGAATCTTGGAGACCTCGCCCGGCAAAGCCGCCCGTCCATCCGACAGTTCTTCATCGCGCGGGACATTCTCAGCGAGGCCGAATTCGAACGGAAGCTGTATGTGATCCGGAAACGGATCGAAAACGCCGTCCGGCGGTCCGCCCTGGAAGGCCGCGGGAATTTTTATATCGCCAGTCTTTCCTCCGGCACCCTTGTGTACAAAGGCCTCCTGCTTCCGGACCAGATCCCGCTTTTCTATCCGGACCTCGCGGATGAGAGCGTTGTCAGTGCGCTGGCCGTCGTCCATTCGCGTTTTTCGACCAACACCTTTCCGACCTGGAGCCGGGCCCATCCTTACCGGTATATCTGCCACAATGGAGAGATCAACACGCTGAAGGGGAACATCAACTGGATGCGCGCCCGCGAGGGCCGGATGGCCTCCGATCTGTTCGGCGAGGATCTGAAAAAACTTTATCCGATTATTGACGAAGAGCAGAGCGATTCGGCCTGTCTGGACAACGCGCTGGAATTCCTGGTGATGGGCGGGCGGTCGCTGCCCCACGCGATGATGATGTTGATTCCGGAGGCCTGGTCCGGCGATCCCAACATGGATCTCAACCGTCGAGGGTTTTATGAATACCACGCCTCGATGCAGGAGCCCTGGGACGGCCCGGCCGCAGTCTGCTTCACGGACGGCAAGCTGGTCGGCGCGACGCTGGACCGCAACGGTCTCCGGCCGGCCCGATATGTCGTGACGAAGGATGATTTCGTCGTTCTCGCCTCGGAGACGGGCGTGCTTCCGATTCGGCCCGAAGAGGTGAGGACGAAGGGCCGGCTGCAGCCGGGACGGATGTTTCTGGTAGACACCGCGCAGGGCCGGATCATTGACGACGACGAAATCAAGGCCGACATCGCTTCCCGGAAGCCCTACCGCCAGTGGGTGGGGACGAACCGGATCAATCTGGAGGACCTGCCGGAGCCCCTCAACGTTCCGCAGCCGGATCACGTCACGCTGCGGCAGCGTCAGCAGGCCTTCGGGTACACGATCGAAGACCTGAAGATGATCATGATGCCGATGGCGATCACGGGCGAGGAGCCCGTGGGTTCCATGGGCACCGATACGCCGCTGGCCGTGCTGTCGGACCGGCCGCAGCTTCTGTTCAAGTATTTCAAGCAGCTGTTTGCCCAGGTGACGAACCCGCCGATCGATCCGATCCGCGAGCAGCTCGTGATGTCGCTGGTGACGAGCATCGGCCCGAAGGCGAACCTGCTCGGCGAGACGCCGGAATCCTGCCGGCGGATCAAGGTGACCCAGCCGATCCTGACGAATGCGGATCTTGAGAAAATCCGGACGATCTCGGACGGCTACTTCAAGGCCAAGACCCTGAGCATGCTTTTCCCGGCGGCCGAGGGTCCGCACGGCCTGGCCGCGGCCGTCGACCGGCTCTGCCGGCAGGCGTCGGAGGCGATCCGCGCCGGTTATAACTTCATCATCCTGAGCGACCGCGGCGTCAATGCCGAATGGGCGCCGATCCCCGGCCTCCTGGCTGTGTCGGCCGTTCATCACCATCTCATCCGGGAATGCTCGCGGACGGAGGTCGGCCTGACGATCGAGACCGGCGAGGCCCGGGAAGTGCACCACTTCGCCTGCCTGATCGGATACGGCGCCGGAAGCATCAATCCCTATCTGGCGTTTGAGACCCTGACCGACATGGTCCGCGACGGTTATCTGCCCGAGACGATCGATGCCGCGACGGCCGAGTCCAAATTCATCAAGGCGATCAACAAAGGGCTCTTGAAGATTTTCTCGAAGATGGGCATCTCGACCGTCCAAAGCTACTGCGGCGCCCAGATCTTCGAAGCCATCGGCCTGAGCTCCGACCTCATCGAGCGGTATTTCACCGGGACGGCCTCCCGGGTGGAGGGGGTCGGGATCGAGACGCTGGCCGAGGAGGTGCTTCGGCGCCATGCGAACGCCTACCGGCAAAACGTTCCGATCCGCCAACTCGACTACGGCGGTGAATATCATTACCGCATCCAGGGAGAGCATCACAACTGGAATCCCGAAACGATCGCCCATCTTCAGGAGGCCGCACGAAACAACCGTTATGCCGGTTTCAAGGAATTCAGCCGGCTTGTCAATGACGAGTCGAGGCAACGCTCCAACCTCCGTGGTCTGTTTGAATTAAGGACCGGCGCGCCGATTCCGTTGGAGGAGGTCGAGCCGGTGAAGGAGATCGTGAAGCGCTTCACGACCGGTGCGATGTCGTTCGGCGCGTTGGGCAAGGAGGCACACGAAACCCTTGCGATCGCCATGAACCGGATCGGGGGCAAGAGCAACACGGGCGAGGGCGGCGAGGATCCCGAGCGGTTCATTCCGCTCCCGAACGGGGATTCGAAGAACAGCGCGATCAAACAGGTGGCCTCGGCCCGGTTCGGCGTCACGACGCATTATCTCGTGAATGCGAAAGAACTGCAGATCAAGATGGCCCAGGGGGCCAAGC
>JACQHO010000084.1 GCA_016198945.1 Nitrospirota bacterium
GTAATGAGTAAACAGCTTTTGCGTATGGCGGGTGTCCTCGGCGGCCACGATGGAGACCTCCTTTAGAATACGCAACGCGCGCAAGGTAATATCGTCCAAGTGACCGATCGGCGTGCTGATGATGTAGAGACAACCCGGTTTTGGATTCATTCTGGAACTCCCTTGGGTTCGTTGGAAGACAAAGTATAGGCGTTCCGGAGTTCCGAGGCAAGGGTTCCTTGCCAGAAGCCTGATCTTTCTGATATATTTTAAGCACCGTTTGCCTAAATACCAAAGAATCGAGGTGTTATGAATATCACAGTCATCGGCTCCGGATACGTGGGCCTGGTTACCGGCGCCTGTTTTGCCGAGTTTGGGGTCCATGTCACATGTGTGGATAAAGAACAGGACAAGATTGCGGCGCTTCAAAAAGGCCAGATCCCGATTTACGAACCGGGACTGGCCGAGCTGGTCGCCAAGAATATGTCCCACGGCCGTTTGCAATTTACCACGGATATTGCAAGCGCCATCCGGGGAGCGCTGGTCATTTTTATCGCGGTTGGAACGCCTCCCCGGGGCGATGGATCCGCAAATATGGTTTATGTCGAGGCCGTGGCCGAGACGATCTCCCAACATCTCAACGGCTATAAGGTGATCGTCACGAAGAGCACTGTGCCGGTGGGAACGGGCGAGCGGCTGCGGAAAATTATTGGGAAAAATCTCAAAGAGCAGGTGGATTTCGATATCGTCTCGAACCCAGAATTTCTCCGCGAGGGATCCGCGATCGAGGATTTTTTGCGACCCAATCGAGTGGTGATCGGGGCCAATAGCCAACAGGCGGTTGCGATCCTTAAGGATCTCTACCGGCCCCTTTACCTCATTGAGACGCCCTTTCTCGTGACGGATGTTGCGACGGCCGAGTTGATCAAGTATGCCTCGAACGCTTTTCTTGCGACCAAAATATCGTTTATCAATGAAATGGCAAACCTCTGTGAAAAGGTCGGGGCGGATGTCCATCAGGTGGCGAAGGGGATGGGGCTTGACGGCCGGATCGGTCCGAAGTTTCTTCATCCCGGGCCCGGTTACGGTGGCTCCTGCTTTCCCAAAGATACGACTGCCCTGGTCCAAATCGCCAAAGAAAAGGGGTATGAACTGGAATTGTTAAGCGCGGTGATTCGGGCTAATGCCAGGCAGAGAACCATCATGGTCGAAAAAATTCGGCAGGTGCTGGGCTCCTTGGAAGGCAAAACGCTGGGCGCCCTCGGCTTGGCTTTTAAACCGAATACGGATGATATACGGGAGTCTCCGGCGATCGAAATTATCCAGGCCCTGTTGGAGTCGGGCGCTAAAGTCCGGGCCTACGATCCGGCGGCGATGTCCGAGGCGAAGAGGGTTTTGAAAGAAATCACCTACTGCGATGATCCCTATAATGCGGTGAGCGGCACCGATGCCGTGATCCTGCTGACGGAATGGAATGAATTCCGCAATCTCGACCTGGATCGTCTCCGCCAAGCGCTTCGCCAGCCCGTCTTCATTGATCTTCGGAATGTCTACGATGAACAGCGCATGACCCGTGCCGGCTTTCGGTACGTCGGCGTAGGAAGGGGAGCGAAAACGGTCTGACGCCTCCCGGCGGTGTTCTCAAGAGCGCATTTGATCCCGGAATCCATTCGCGTTTCGGATGAACACCGGACAGCGCACACCATCAACGACCCACACTCCATGAACACCCGATCCCCGCTTCGTAGCGTCCGTGCAGCCATCCCGGAAGGTCTCTTCGCTTTCGCCTGCGGCCTTTTGTTCTTCGTGTCGACGGCCGCCGCGACCCCTTTTGAAAAGCAGCTCAGCCGTGTGGAGGACAAGCTTTCGGTGATCAAGATGGACGTTCTGCGTCTATACCAATCCAGGGCGGCCGGTTCCGATCGTCCGCCGTTGCCGTCGTCGCTCCGGGCCCCTGAATCTCCCGTCTCGAGCCGGAACGATCAAAAAAGCGGTGTTTCGATACCCGAAGAGGCCGATCTGAGAGAGATTGCGGCGATGGTGAATCGCCTGGAGCAGGGCGCGGCCCCTTCCCGTGGGACCGCGCCGCTCCCGACCGATGAAATGCGGCTGCTGTTGGCTCAGTATTTTATTCAAGCTGATCTGATTCCCCAGGCGGAGCAGACCTTGAAAAAGCTCGCCATCCAGACCCGTCGTGAACCGATCGCGGCCGAGGCCTGGTTTCGACTCGAAGAAATATATTATCGCAAGGGCGATTATCAACAGGCCCTTGGGTCATTTTATAAGATTCCGGTGAAGGGCGGCCTGCCGCTACGGCAAGAGGCGACCTATCTGGCCGGGAACAGCTATCTTTATTTAAAGGAGCATCTGAAAGCAGTCGAGCTGTTAAACAAAATCGGCGAGGGCAGTGATTTCTATCCGTTTGCTCTGTATTCAAGCGGGCTCTCCTACCTGAATCTGGGGGATGCCTGGTCGTCGACTCAGCAGCAGTTTCAAAAGCTCATTGCCTTCGATCCCGGTGAAAACCCGATTCTTCAGGAATTGATCAACAAGACGCGCGTGACGCTGGGATTTGTTTTTATCGACCAGAAGCGGTATCCGGAAGCCCTGGCCGTCCTCGAACCGGTTCCAACCCAAAGCCGGTATCGGCCCCAGGCCCGGTTCGGAATCGGACAGGCGCATATCGGGTCGGAAGATTGTGTCAAGGCCATCGTGGTTTTGAAGGACCTGATCCAGCAGTATCCCACTCGTTCGTACGCCCTTGAAGCCCGTCTCCATGTTGCGAACTGTTATGCCAAGCTCAGCGCGTACCGCCGGGCGGTGGACAGCTACCAGGATGCCTTGAAGGCCTATTCGGATCGACTGGAGGACTTGAAAAAGTTGAGCCAGAAGATTCAAACCACCCATCTGGAAAGCTGGCTGTTCCGGCCGGGCTCACAGCCGTCGGAAGGCGGCCCGCGACTTGTTTCCCTGGAACAGGATCTGGAGATCGAGCGAGGATATCCGGAATTGATGAAGGTCTACGCCGACTGGTTCCGCCTGAACGACCAGATCGCGAAGCTGACGCGACAGGGCCTGGACAAGACAATCCAAAAATCGGATGCCGAGGCAACGCAGGACTCCGGATCCCTTCCGATTCGAATGCAAGGCGTTCGACGGGATTTGATCGAGCTGCTCCGATCCGCCGTGACCGACCAGCTCCTGTCCCAAATGGAGCAGATGGATGAATGGGTCCTCCGTGCGAATATCGGGATTGCAAAAAACCTGGCAAGGACGCAGAGTCATGAAACAGTTCCCTAACAGCGACCGGCGGGTCCCGGATCATCGTTGGCCGGCCGTCGCGATTTTCACCGTGGCGGCATTCTGGACAGGGCTGGAGGGATGCGCCCCCCATCGCAAACCGGATGTTCTGGATGAGCAAAAAATCAAAGCCGTTGTGACGGAGGTCATGGAGGATCAAACCGGTTCCTCCGCCAAGGATTACTCACTTCAGGCCCTGAACGAGTACGAAAAAAACCTGTTCGGCCGTCTCGGGGAAAAGAGCGAACAGCAGGCCAAGACGATGCATCGCCTGGCGGATCTGTACCTCAAACTGGAAGACATGGCCTACCGTCGCCAGCTCCTTCGTTATAACCAGCAACTCCGGCAGGCGCAAGGGAAGGCCTCGGCGCGGCCGACGCTTCCCAAGATGGACCATGCCCGTTCCCGAAAGACCTATGAAGCCCTGCTGGGGCTCTATCCGGACCGGCCCGAGAATGACCGGGTGCTCTACCAACTCGCCCATGTTTATGATGACGAGGGCGAGATGGAACAGGCGATCACCCATCTCCGGAGGTTGGTGGAACGGTACCCCTCCAGTTCATTGCGATTGGAAGCGGTCTTCCGGCTGGCCGAAGCGTACTACGATTCGAACCAATACCGCCAGGCGCAGGCCGCTTACGAACAAGCGGTCAAGGCCAAGGAGACCGGCTTGGCCGAACAGGCGATGTACAAACTCGGTTGGACCTACTTCTCGCTTCAGGAGCATGAAAAGGCGATCGAGACATTTGTCCGGTTGGTGGACCGAAAGCGGACGGTAAAGCTCAACGGCCAGCCCCGGCTCGATCCGCAAAGCCTGTCGGCCGGCGAATGGGATGAGGTTCTGGAATTTATCCGGAGCATCGCCTTCGCATTTTCATACCTCGGACCTCCGACCCAGATCCAGGAGTATTTTGAAAAGTCGGGCCACCGTGATTATGAAGACAGGATCTATCGTAAGCTGGGCGATCTGTACATGGCCCAGAAGCGGGTGCAGGACGCGGTCGGGGCCTACGAGGCCTTCATCAAGGCGTACCCGCTTCACGAGGACGCCCCGATTGTGCAGATGGAGATTATCGAGTCCTATCAGCGATTGAAGATGGTGGATCTGGCCAACCGGGCGCGGATGAATTTCGTGGATAGTTTTGGCGAGGAAAGTCTTTGGCATCAAAAGGCGTCGTCCGCCGGCCGGGGAAAAATCCGGCCGCTCTATCGCCAAATGGTCGGTCAACTGGCCCAGTTCCACCATGCCGAGGCGCAGCAGACCCGGCGGGCCCAGGATTACGAACGGGCGCTGACGTGGTACCGACGATACCTGAAGGCTTTTCCAAAAGAGCCGGATGCGCCTCGAATGAATTTTCTTCTGGCCGAAGGGCTGTATGAGCTCCGGCGATATCGCGAGGCCGTGGACGAGTACGAGCGTACCGCCTACACCTATTTTCTCCACCGCGACAGCGCCGAGTCCGGGTACGCGGCCATTGCAACGCTGGATAAGCTGATGGATCAGGACGGGCAGGATTCCGGGTCCGGCTCTCTGGCCGGCCGGCTGGCCGGTCAATGCAAGCGGTTTGCGGAGGCCTTTCCAAACGACCCCCGCGTGCCGGATGTCCTTTGGAAAGGGGCCGAGATCTATTATCGTTCCGGAAACGCGGCGGCGGCCCGCTCGATGGCCGAAACGATGATCAGGACGGCCCTTCCAACGGATCCTTCCTCGGTCAAGGCGCAACGGCTGATCGCCCGGACCTATTTTGAAGAGGGGTCGTATGAACAGGCTGCGGCGGTCTACCGGCGCCTGGTGCGGACCGGGGGAAAGGCGGGGGAGGATGAAGAGCTGAAACGATTGTGGGCGTCGTCACTGTATAAACAGGGGGAGAAATTCAAGGCCGCCGGAAAGCTGCGGGAAGCGCAGACCGAATTCATGCGGGTCCAGGCCGAAGTGCCCGGCAGCGAGGCGGCACCGGTCGCGCTGTATGACGCGGCCAGCGTCGCCCTTCTCCGGAATCAAATGGATGAGGCCCTGCAACTGTTTCAGATTCAGATTCAGCGCTATCCGAACCACGCATTGAGCCTGAAAGTTCCGGAGGTCTTGTTGCAGGTGCAACAGAACCAATTGGAGGCCGGCAAGATTCAGGAGGCCCAAGTCTTGTCGGAGAAGATCAAAACGATTCAGATTGCATCCAAAGACGATCTGGCCTATCGCTCGGAACGGTTGCTTGCGGACCGGTATTTCGAGGAACGGGCTTATGAACGGGCCGCAGCCGCATACCGAAAATTGGCGCGGACGGAGGCTGCGGTCAAGAACCGAGAGGGTGAAGACCTGAAGCGATTGTGGGCCTCCGCCTTGTACAAGCATGCGGAGGGTCTCAAGACGGCCGGAAAAATTCAGGAGGCCCAGGCCGGGTTCATGCGGGTTCAGGGCGAAGTGCCGGGCAGCGAGGTGGCACCGGTGGCGCTGTTTGACGCGGCCGGGCTGGCTGTTTCTCGAAATGATCAAGCGGGAGCGCTTCTGGGATTCACGACGCTTCTCCGTGAATATCCGTCCTCCAACTATGGGCCCCATGCCGTGATTCAGGTGGGAAAGATCCATGAGCAGAACGGCCGCTTGCGGGAAGCGGCTCAAGAATACGAGTCTGTGGTAAAATTCAGCCGGGACCGCAAGACGGTCGGGGAAATGTTGCTGGCGGCCGGCCGGCTCTACGAGCAGCTTGGAGATTGGGCCAAGGCCGGCGCGAGTTACGGGCTCTATCTGGATCAATATGCGGGGGAATTTCAACCGGTGGTTGAGACGACGTTCAGACTGGCCTGGGCCAGGTGGCAGCAGGGTCGCCGGCAGGAAGCCCAGACGATTCTTCAAGCCATTATTGATCGGTACGGACAGGGCGATGCGGCCGAATCGCCCGCAGGATACTATGTGGCCAAGGCCCGCCTCTTAAAAGCGGACGGACTCATGGCCCAGTTTGACGATGTAAAATTGGTTTCGCCTCTTGAAAAAAATTTGGCCCGCAAAAAGAAGTTGTTAAAAGAGGTTTTGGAAGAGTACGCCCAGGCGGCCGACTTTAACGCGGCCGAGATCACAACGGCCGCCACCCAAAAAATCGGGATGATCTTTGAAAAATTTCGAACGGCGCTTCTTGAGTCGGAACGCCCGCAGAATTTGACTCCGCAACAACTGGAGCAATATAATTTCCTTCTTGAGGAGCAGGCCTATCCGTTTGAAGAAAAGGCCATTGCGGCGTATGAAAGCAATGTCCATCGGGCGCAACAGTTGGGACTGTACGATTCCTGGATACGACAGAGTTATGATGATCTGGCGAGATTGGTTCCGGCGCGATACCGGAAACGCGAGCTGGATGAGATTATCCGTCGGGAGGCAGCCTCAAACCCATGAAACGAACGGGTCAATGGACAGAGCGCGCCGCCGGGGTCCGAAGTGCCGCGGCAATCTGTCTGCTCATATCGGTCGTGATCGGCTGCGCCTCCGTTCGTCCTCCGAGCGGTTCCGCCCCGCCGGGTTCTTCAATCAAAAAATCGTCCGGGGCTCCCGCCGGGTCATCGGCGAAGGCCGTCTCTCCGGCGAGTTATCAGCAAGGGATCGCCTATTTTGAACAGGGCCAGTTCGAGGCCGCCCAACGGATTTTTGAGTCGTTGATTCTTTCCCATCCGGAGCGGATCGAGTTTCACAATGCGCTGGGCGTCCTTTTCCGACGACGCGGGATGCCGGACAAGGCCGTCTCGGAGTATACGATGGCGATCTCGCTCGCCGAGTCTTCCCCGGCGGCTTCCTCGAACCGGACCGTGGCCTCCGAACTGTATAATAATTTGGCGATCGCGCATCGCGAGAGTGGAAAATTTAAAACGGCCGAGGAAGCCTACCGGAAGGCGATCACGCTCAATCCCAATTTTGCGACGGCCTATTACAACCTGGGCGTGCTGTACGACCTCTATCTGAATCAGCCGTTGGATGCGGTTCAATGTTTTCGGGAATTTGAACGGCTGGCCGGCCGGAACCAGACGGTGGACGTCTGGATCGCGGACCTGGAACAAAGAATCGCGCGAAGGACGGGAGATGCGTCGGGGCTGCCTTAACATCGGAATCATCATCACGGTCGTTTTAGCCGGATCCATCGGTCCCGCCGTGCCGACCTACGCCCAGAGTCTTGAAAAGACGCCGCGAAAAGACCGGGGAACGTTTCAGCTGAAGGAAACGGAAATCACTGGAAAATTGAAAGACATCCTGGGATCGCTGAAGCTTTTGGAGACCGAAATCGTCGGCACGATCGAGCGGCCCCGGTTGAGCTATTCGCTGCCCTGGAAGGATCCGGACCCGTTGTTGTTGGACGAGGGCGAGATTCAGGGAGGGTTCTTGGAGGAGATCTACACCCCGCTGGACAAAGAGACCTACAGCCGGGAAATACGCTTGGAGAGAGAGCGGCAGGCTCCATAAACGAAAAGGAGACGGAATGACTATTTTTAATCTCATCGGCAATTTTTTTATTGAGGGCGGTTTCTTCATGTACCCCGTTCTCCTGGTGGCCGCGCTGGGGACGGCCATCGTGATCGAACGGACGCTGTACATCACCCGCGCCTCTGCCAATGCCGAGACGCTTTGGCGGCAGATCCGGGCCGCGCTGACGGAGCATCGGATCGATGACGCCATCAAGCTCTGTCAGTCCGACAGCCGCCCGATCCATCATGTGCTTCTGGCGGGTCTCAAGGCGGCCAAGCCCGTGGCCGCGCGCGAGCCGGTTCAGCGGTCGATGGAAGAGGCGATGCTGGAGATCCTCCCGCCGCTGGAACGTCGGACGGCCTATCTGCCGATTCTGGCGAATGTGGCGACACTGCTCGGCCTGCTGGGAACGATTATTGGAGTGATCGAGGCCTTTTCGGCCGTTTCCGCGGCCGATCCCTCTCAGAAGGCGGTGCTTCTGGCGCGCGGCATCTCGGTCGCCTTGAACATGACGGCCTTCGGCTTGATGGTGGCCGTCCCGTTGATCCTGTTTTATGCCTTTCTCCAATCCAGAACGACAAAGATCGTAGACGCCCTGGATCAATATTCGACGAAATTAACCAACTTTTTCACCCCTCGCCAGTCGGGAACGACTCCGGAAAGGAGTTAAGGCCATGTTGCCGCGCTCCCGCAGTCGAGACAAGCAGATGGAGTCGACCGATATCGATCTCACGCCGTATATGAATCTTTTAGTGGTGCTGGCGCCGTTCCTGTTGATTACGGCCGTGTTCACGCGTCTGGCGGTTCTGGAAATCTATCTCCCCCCGCCGGCCTCGGCCGAATGGATGAGCAAGCTGCCGTCTTCCGAGGATCAGCTGATGCTGACGGTTTCGATCACCGAGAAGGGCCTGATCGTGGCCAACGGGACCCAGATCATCAGTCTCGTCCAGCCGACAGCCGCCGGCCATGACCTCCAGACCCTTTCGATGATTCTTCAGCAGATCAAGGCCCGGTTCCCGGGGGTGGACAACGCGATTGTTTTGAGCAAGCCGGATATCCGGTATGATGAATTGGTCCAAGTGATGGACACGACCCGGATTGCCTTTGTAGTCGCCGAAGGAAAGAAAACCAGCTATTCTCTTTTTCCGAATATCTCGCTGGGAGAGATTCAATGATGCGAAGTCCGATCCGACACCGGTCGCGGTTCTCGGAGAGAAGAAAAGGGTCCATGTCCGCCTCGACGGTCTTGACCCTGACGTCCTTGGTGGACCTGTTCACGAATCTGGTGCTCTTCCTGCTTTATAACTTTTCCGGGGAGGCCTCGGCCATTCCTTCCGCCGAGCGGATGAAGCTGCCGGAATCGCTGGCCCAACTGACGCCGCATACGACCCTTACCATCATGATCACGCAATCGGAAATTCTCCTGGACGGCGTCAAAGTGGCCGAGGTCGGTCCCGTGATGCAAGACGCAGACCTCCTGATCCCGGCCCTCAAAAAAGAGATGGACTATGCGGCCGAGCGGGGAAAATACTTTGCCAACGCCGGCGCCGGAAAACCCTTTGAAGGACGCGTGACGATCCTGGGGGATAAACATATTTCATTCCGACTCCTGGAAAAAGTGATGTATACCTGCAGTCAGGCCGAGTTCGGGCAGATCGATCTTGCCGTGATTCAGAAAGAGTCGACATGAAGCCGTCCGCCCTGGGGTTTTATGACAGCGACCAACACTTCAAGCGCATCGCTTGGATCTGCGTCCTGCTTTACGGTGCGGTGGCTCTTGTCATCAATCTGGTCACGGTCGAAGCACCCGAACGGCAGGACTATACCCGCCTCTCTCCCCGAATTGCCAAACTGATGATCGAGGCCTCAAAACCTCTGCCGCCGCCTCCCGTTCCACTCGCCAAACAAGAGGAGCCGAAGGCCGAGCAAACGTCTCCCGGAGGGAAAAAGGAGGAGGCCCCCTCGGAGTCGCCCCAAGAGCAGCCCCAGGAAGTCGCCAAGCAGGCCGGTCCCACTGCGGAGGAGATCCAGGCCCAGCAGGAGGCCCAACGGAAAAAAAACATGGACGTGGCGATGAACAGCGGTCTTCTCAAGCTCTTAAAACAGTCGGAGACCAAAACGGAATCGGAAAGCGTCCCGGATCAAAAACTGAAAAAGGTTTTTTCGGAGATCAAAGGGCTCAGCCAGACGCCTCAAACAACGCCCGGCGCTGCTCTTCAACTGTCCCCCGGAGCAAGCCGCGGAATCGATGAGATCGTGGCCAAGCTGGAGCAGTCGATCCAGGAATCCAAATCGGCCGGCGGAAACCCCGCCGCAACCGGAAGCGGCGGGATCAATCCGATAATCGGGGACCTTCAGAAGGATCTCGGTCGTTCATCCCTTGCCGAACGCAAGACGACGGCGGTGGAAAGCCCGTTTAAGATCAAAGGATTTGAAGACGGAAAAAGTCCGAGGACCTACGAGTCCATTGCCCAGGTCGTCGACTCGTATAAAGGCGGGATCAGTTTTCTGTATAATAAGGCCCTTCGAGAAAACCCGACGCTTCGAGGCACCGTGACGGTCGAATTCATCATCGCCGCCAACGGAGAAGTCATCGACTGCCGGGTGGTTTCCAGCTCAATGAGCAACCCCCTGTTTGAAGAGTCTCTCCTCAAACGCGTTCTGCAGTGGAAATTTCCCCCCGTCCCTGCCGGCGATGTAACCATTACATACCCGATCGTGTTTTCGGTCGCCGGGTAAGAGCGGGACGATTCAGAAGCCGCGCCTACTTCTTCGGTCGGGAATGGCAGCGCAGACAGTCGGTGATCGGAAAGGCCACAACCCCATGGCACCGGCCGCAGTATTCGCCGCGGATGACGCGGTCCATGCTGACCGGATTCGCTCCCTGTTTCATGATAAAGATGGAGGGATGACAGTTATTGCAATTGAGCCACAGGGTATGTGGGGCATGAGGAAAGACGACATTGGGCACCGGATAAGCATCGCTGAGATTGAACACAATGTCCAGGTTCAAGATCGGGCTGTCCTGAGGGCCGGCGGGGTCAAGCGACTCTTTTGGATTTAAGATGCCTTCTTTAAGGGCCGCAACCCAGTCAATATCTCCCGCGGCGGTTTTGGGAAAAACACTGAAGGCAAGGGGACGGCCCTCGGCGTCCAGGCCTGATTTTTTTACGATCTCGGATTTGACCGGTTTCGGCTCCGCGCAGCCGGCCAAAACCGCCGGGAGTAAAAGAAGCACGGCGGGCAGAATGTTAAGGAGCCTGCAGTCTTTTAACAATGATGTGCGCCAACCCATTTTCAAGAACCTCTTTCCATGCAACATAAACGGCCGAGTCCGATCCGGCCAGGGCGGAGGCCGACGAGAAGGACGGCATGGCCCCGTTGAACCGAGGGCCGTCCGATTCCCACCGATCTCCGGCCCGATGTTTGACCCGGATCCGAGTGACGCCCTTGGCATCGTATTCCGTCCAGGCGGCATAGAGCGTCGTTCCGGCCGCTGCCAGGGACGGGCTCATCGCATGACGGGTCGGATCGCCGTTCAGACTCGTTCCATCGGCAACCCACGAACCGTTCTCCCATCGCTTCACGTGGAGTTGAGACACCCCATCTCCGTTGATTTCAATCCAGGCCACATACGGCGTTTCGCCCAAAAAGGCAATGGATGGATTCAGTGCATGGTTTTCCGGATCCCAATTGAGACTCCGGCCCAGTACTTCCCAGGCGGAGCCGTTCCACCGTTTGACATAAACCTGATAAAAATTCTGATCGGATGATTCCGCCCAGGTGATATAGGGGACCGTCCCTTGAAAGCCGATGGCGGGCTCAATCGCGTCCCGCGCCGGAGAGATGTTCAGGCTCCCGTTTCCGTCCATCCGCCATGTGTTCTCGGATAGATATTTGACATAGAGCTGATAGATCCTCTTGTCGTTGTATTCGGACCAAGCCACGTACGGAACCGGTCCGGTGGCCGACATGGCCGGATTGGCCGCGCGGTGGCTCGGGTCGAGATTGAGGCTTCCGCCATCCACGACCCATTGATCCCCCAGTCGGTGCTTGACATGGAGCTGAGGGACATCTTTTCCGTTCAGCTCGATCCAGGCCAGATAGGGGGTTTTTCCATTCGAGCTCATCGCCAGATCAAAGGCCCGATGGGTCGCGTCCATGTTTTGCGCTCCGCTGTCTTTGATCCAACCGGAGCGGTTCCATATTCCGAAATGAATCTGCGGAATTCCGTGCGAATTGAATTCAATCCAGCCGAGTGAGGGGAGGGCGTCGGTGAAGACGAGCAAAGGATTTAAGCCGTGCCGCGAGGCATCCACATCGACGAAAGCGGACTTCGAGGCCCTGACCGGCGGTCCCATCTCAAGCCAATTCGGCCCGGCGGGCGAGACGATTGCGGAACGCGATCCGTCCTCGGCCGATCTCCCGTCTTGCGGAAACCCCATGGCCACGGCCACAACCAGCCCCGCGAGGGTCCAGGAATTTCTGATACGCAGGCATTTTTCCACAGAGATGCTCCGTCGTTTGAAGAAGGGGCCTCTTAAGGATCTCATGGGTAACAAAAACGCGAAGGTTTTATTTCGGCCTTGAGTGGCAACGGAAACAGTCCGATATTGGAAAGGCGACGACCCCATGACACCGGCCGCAGTATTCGCCCTTTAATATCTTGCCCATGGTCACCGGATTTGCGCCCGCCCGCATCAGAAAGATGCCGGGGTGGCAGTTCCTGCAGTCCAGCCAGATCGTATGCGGATAATGGGGGTAAACGACATCGGGAAGGCCGCTGACATTGACCTTGAAGATGACATCAAAATTAAGCGGCTGCATGGTTACGGCATTCGGATCCAACGAGTCCTTGGGTTTAATCACGCCTTCCTTAATCGCGGCAACCCAGTCCACATACCCCATCTTTGCCTTGGGCAGATAATCAAAAGCCAGGGGATGCTCCTCTTCTTCATCTGGAAATGGGGGCAGGTCCAATTGAGTTTCGATGCCGGGGGGGAGTTCGGGGGCCGGTGATTCCGGAGCGGGCTCAGACGGATTTTCGGTCGTCTGTGCTTCAATTCCGTTCTGCGTGTAAAAATAAAGGGCGGCGAACAGGATCGCAACAAAGAAAGCCCCGCCCCGGTTACCCTTTTGGACGTACCCCATGGTATGAAGCCGTGCCTATTTTTCGACCGTAACCTTTCCGGTCATTTGGTTGTGAATAAAACAAAAATAAGGATATTCTCCAGGGGCCTTAAACGCATGCGTGTAGACCGCGCCAGGTTCCATCACCGAAAAGATTTCCAGTTCATCTCCCGAACCGGACCCCGGGATGCTGGCCAGGTTATGTTTGCGTTCATCGGTATTCGTCCATTTGATTGTGTCCCCCGCCTTGATGGTAATTTCCGACGGGTTCAATTTAAAGGTGTTTCGGATCACCGTGACTTCATGCACGGTTCCTTCCTCGCCCTTCGCAGACGCGGTCTGCAGAAACGTCAGGGCAGCCAAAATACCCATAAAACTCAAGATGAATTTTTCCATTCCCGAACTCCTTCCCATGCTAAACGGTTACGAAAAGTATATCGGACGGACCTCAGCTTGTCAATCGGTCATATCGGCGATGAAGCGGAGGCTCATTGTTGCGATCGGCAACGGTCTGCGAAGTGCATGATCCTCATTTGCTAAGGAGTCTTTCCCTTCTGGGCCTGATAGTCCGGATCAATGGGCGGCGTGTCTTTGGGTTTCACATGACATCGCAGACAGTCGCTTAAGGGAAATGCAATCCGGTTATGGCACCGGCCGCAGAACTCTCCCGAGGCGATCTTCGGCATTGTCATCATCTTGTTGGCCTCTTTGGCATTCATGGGGAAGATGGACGGATGACAGTTGGTGCAGGTCAGCCAGAGCGTATGGACGAAATGCGGGAAAATCACGTCGGGCTGAAACTGACTTTTGGTGAAAATAACCACGTCCAGCTCCAGCGGGACTTCATCGGGTCCGGCCCTGGGATCGAGACTGTACCGCGGTTTCACTTTTCCAGTTTTAATCGCGGTGGCCCAATCAATCAATCCATACCGGTCTTTCGGGAGGTCCGCCAGTTCCAGGGCGAGCGGGTGTTGCGACAGCCCGGCCTGTTCCGCCTCTCCGGCAAACTTGGTCGGGTCCCCCGTGCCGGCGATTTCCCCGGTAATGCCGCTCAAATAAATCAACTCCGAAGGGTCCGCCCCTTTAAATTTGGCTTTCAATTCCTCTTTTGATAATCTTCCGGAGGGCGCTTCCTTGGCGCGAATGGTTACGGAAGCGGAGTTGCTGGTGACGCCCCCAAGAGAGGCGGTAATCAAGGCCGAACCGGCCGAAGTTGCCGTCACCACTCCGCCGGCACTTACATTTGCGATGGAGGGCGTATTCGTCTGCCAGACGACATTGGGGTCTTTTCGTTCGCGATTTTTTACATCCAGGATGATCGCCTCAAACTGTTTGGTTTCTCCCACGCGGAGGGTTGTAGCCCCCGGGCGGATTTCAATCTTGGCAATCGGGGGCGTTGTGACGGTTACAACCGCCGAAGCGGTTTTCCCCTCGGCGGATGCAATGATCGTCACGGTCCCGGCACTCTTGAGCGACACAGCGCCGCTTGGATTGACGGTGGCGATGGCGGGATTATCCGATTTCCAGTTCATGGACAGATTGGACTGCTCCTTGCCTTTGGCATCCACCACCACGGCCTTTAACCGAAGATCATCGCCGACCATGCCTGAAGCGGTTTCGGGCTGGATGGCCAGTTTCGCAAGTCCGGGTTTTGAAACTGTCACCTGGACCGAAACCGTCTTATCCTGGACGGTCGCAATAATGGCCGCCGTACCCGCCGCCTGGGCCGTCACGAGGCCGTCCTTGTCCACCGTTGCCTTGGATGGGTTTTTCGATTTCCAGGTAACAGGCAATCCTTTTATTTCCCTTTTTTTCGAATCGGTCGCGATGGCTTGGAGCTGTTGGGTATCACCGGTCGTTAACGAAACCACCGAAGGCTGGATCTCCACTTGTGCGGCCGCTGGGCTGCGGACTTCCATCTGGACAGAAGCCGAGATCCCTTCGCTGAACGCGGTAATGGTCGAGGTGCCGGGCGAGATCGCCGTGACGGTTCCCTGGGGATTGACCGTGACCACACTGGGGTTCTCAGACGCCCATGTGACGGTGATATCGGTCCGTTCCTGATTATTGGCATCCATGGCTGAGATCGCAAGGGGTTGAGAGTCCCCGACCTCTAAAGACGATCCGAGGGGTTTAATTTCCAATTTGGACAATGCCGGCGGTAGCGTGGGTGGTGGGGCTTCCGGCGCCGTTGGTTGTTCGGGTTTGGTGCAACCGAACGTTAAAAGCAGTACCAGACAGCCCAAAAAGATGGGAAGAAATGAGTCGATGAGATTTCGGGTCGAGACTGCGGTGCCCTTCATGGCCTTGAACCTCCTACCTCCCGTTGATCGAATAGTGCCCAACGTTTAGGGTCAAATGGGAAACGACGACCGGAGGTTTCCTTAAGGGGCCTTGGGTTGCTGCTGGGAGGCTCCTTGGTAATCCGGATCAATGGGCGGCGTGTCTTTGGGTTTCACATGACATCGCAGACAATCGCTTAAGGGAAATGCAATGCGGTTATGGCACCGGCCGCAGAACTCTCCCGAGGCGATCTTCGGCATCGTCATCATCTTGTTGGCCTCTTTGGCATTCATGGGAAAGATGGCCGGATGACAGTTGGTGCAGGTCAGCCAGAGCGTATGGACGAAATGCGGGAAAATGACGTCGGGCTGAAACTGGCTCTTGGTAAAGATCGCCACATCCAGATCCAGCGGAGGCAGGGGTTTTTCATTGGGATCCAATGAATCCCGAGGCTTGACCTTTCCTTCCTTAATGGAGGTGGCCCAGTCGATCAGTCCGTATCGGTCCTTTGGGAGATTCGAAAGTTCCAAGGCCAGGGGATGTTCGGCCAATCCCGCCCGTTCCGCTTCTCCGGCAAAGCCTGTCGGATCGCCGGTGCCGGCACACTCGCCGGTGATGCCGCTGATCATCAGGGGATCGCAGGGGAGATTTTTTGAGGACTGGGCCAAGAGGGGCGGTAAGGAGGCCGATAAAACCGACACAACGGCCGCGCCGATAAAAAAGAGGATCGCGACAGGTTTGACGAGACGGTGGCGCTTCATAAAATTGATCCCTCTTGAAGAGTAATATAATAATGGCCTCGGTTTGGCAACACCTGTCTATTTTATAAATCCTCTGGCCTTCGGAATCGCAATATCACTCTTCCCGGCATGGCAGCGGTCGCAGTAAATCGGAGGCCAGGCGATTCGGCCGTTATGGCATTTACCGCAGAAATCGCCCTTGATGATCTTGATCATATTAATGTCATTTGAACCCTGACGCATCTCGAAGATGGCCGGATGGCAGACTTTGCATTTGAACCGGATTCGATGAAACCAATGAGGGAAGACGACCGGGGGCATTCCGGCCTTTTCGGCGTAGTGATTGAGGGTGATGTCGCCGTATTCGGCCTTGGAAACCGTCGAGACGTCGAAAGCGAGGAGAAATCCGACAACTAATATCGGTAAAAGAAGACCACCGATCAACCCTTGCTTTTTCATCGCCCACGCCCTCCTGCGAAAAAATTCGTTTTAATGATCGCTCTCAGCAACCAAGAGCGATCATTATCATATTTTAGATTCTTTGTCAATACATGCTGTTTTTAAATCACCGGCGAATTTACAAAAATCCTTGATCGGGGCTCTTCAAACGATTCAGCGCATCTTGGAAAGATTGAATGAAAACTTTGCAACCTCTTTCCCATCTTTATCCTGCACGATCAGCAGGACAACCGCGTTCGGATCGATTCCCTCGGATGGAAAGTAAAAATCACTGTCGGCCACAAAAGCCGGTTTTGACTTTCCATCCCCGTAGGTTTCGCCAGGTGGGTTGCTCCAAAACGTGGAAGGAAACGTTTTGTCTCCCACTCGAAGCACGGCCGAGAAATCTTTTGAAAACGTATCCGTATTTCCGAAAAGCGAAACACGAAAGACCAGCTTGCCGCTGCTCTTGGCCAGGGTGTCTTCGATGTCGAAATTATTCAATTCGCCCGATTGAAGCGCTGCTTGACGCGCGGCGTATGCGAGGGCCAAAAACTCGGTTGTGATAAAGGCAAAGCCGTTTGTTCCATTATCCACGGACCATTCCTTAATGAACTCCGGCACTTCCATTCGAACACTGCGCTTTCCGTGCTTAATCGCCTCCTCCCGCTGTTCCACCGACAATTTTTGCATCATTGCGTAGGAATCGGAACAGGCGCTTGAAAACATCATCAGATAAGCGACCAAGAGTGGAACTGAGAGCAACGTTCGCATTCTATCCTCCTGAAACTAAAGTCAAACAGACTACTTTCATGAA
>JACQHO010000085.1 GCA_016198945.1 Nitrospirota bacterium
TCCCTCCCCCGTGTTCGGAAATCCGGATCGCTCCAGGAAATAGCGCAGAGACGTTTTCAAACCGCTGAAGCTCATGTCCAGCGTGTCTTTCTTGAGATACGGTCTTGGAAAGGCCACGCGGGTCTGATCCCCCGTCCTGGAAATCCGATCCAGCGCCGGCCCTCCCGGGTAAGGCAGCCCCAACATTTTGGCGCCCTTGTCAAAGGCCTCCCCTGCGGCATCATCAACGGTCTGCCCGAGTAGTTTGAAAGGGCCTTGGGTGGGAACATAGTAAAGATTAGTGTGACCGCCCGAAACAACCAGCGCCACAGCGGGCAGTTCCACGGCCCGGTCCTCAAGGTAAGCCGCCGCAACATGGCCTTCCAAATGATGAACACCGATCAGCGCCAGGTTGTGGCGATACGCCAGGGCCTTCGCATAAGACACGCCCACCATCAGGGCGCCCACCAAACCGGGGCCCTGTGTCACGGCGACCCCGGACAAATCCCGAGGATGAACATTCGCCTTGTCCAAAGCGGCGCCGACCACATCCGAAATCACCGCGGCGTGCTGGCGGCAGGCCAGCTCCGGCACAACGCCCCCGTATTTCCGATGAATCTGCTCTTGTGAATATAAAACATTCGAAACCACTTCCCGTCCGTCTTTGACAACGGCCGCGGCGGTTTCATCACAGGATGTTTCAATGCCCAAGAGAAGCACGTCTCTCCCGTTCAAAATCTACCTGGAATGTGTGAAGACTCTATGGCAAACGATCGAGATGTCTTTTTACGAGTTGTACCGCCGGCCCATGTTCATGGCCGGCCAACACCAGGAAGGATTGATAGTGTCGTTTCGATTCCTCAAAAAAACCGGCCCGTTCGAGAAGGACCGCATAGTTCAAATGTGGATCCGGAAAATTCGGCCGGGCCATGATCGCCTTCTGATAAAGACGTTTAGCCTCTTCCAAACGGTTTTGCCGCTCAAAAAGAAGCCCAAGGTTGTTCAGGGTCTGCACATTTTCGGGATCAAGCCGCAAGGCCGAATGATAACGGGACTCGGCTTCTCCGGCACGACCCTGTCTCATGAGAACCAGCCCAAGATTATTCTGAATCTCCGTCGACTCCGGATCGAGCGACGCGGCCAGTAAGAGCTCCCGCTCCGCTTCTGTAAACATCTCCTGCTCAAGATAGCTCAAACCCGATTTTGCATGGGCAGTCGCCGTATTTTTTGCATCCACCGGTTCCGGCCGAGAAGTCTCTTCTGAAAAGACCTCACCTCCCACTGAGATACCCGAAGATGCGGGAAGGACATCCGGTCTGGACAAACCCGAGGCGGTTTGTACCCGAGGGGAAGCGAGGAGAGAGGTGAAAACGTCGCGTTCGACGTATGCGAGATAAGCAACTCCTATGAAGCAGATCAACAAACCCAACCGGATGAGAATCGTTTTTGAGGGAAAGAACGGGGAATCAATAAATCGGTCTCTTCTCGGTCTTTCGATCTCGGGGCCGGAGGGTTCATCTCGACTGGCCTTCTTCAGAGCCTCATGAATGATGCTCATAACACAACGTCACCCAATGAGCACGAATCTCTTGAGCCTTGGCTCGGCCGATTAAACCCCCGCCATGACTTCGTCTTCCACAAAGGTGAGCGCATTGTCTTTCAGGACCACCTTGATTTTTTTGACATCCTTGAAGCGCCCCTTGATCAGCTCTTCGGACAAAGGGTCACCGATGCTCTTTTGGATGACGCGCCGCATCGGTCGAGCGCCGTAGGCCGGCTCATAGCCTTCCTTGGTCAGCCATGCTTTCACCTCCGGCGTCACGTCCAGATGAATGCCGCGCTCCACAAGCCGGTGGTTGACCTCTTCGATCAGAATATCGACAATCTTGATCAGGTGCCGCTTTTCCAGAGGATGGAACACGACCACCTCATCAATCCGATTTAGAAACTCCGGGTTGAACCCCTTTTTCAGTTCGGTGATGACATCATCCTTCATCCGGCCCCTCTTTTCCTCTTCCCCTTCTTTTTGGAATCCCAGAGTCGTCCCCTTGTGGATCAACTTGGTTCCAAGGTTGGAGGTCATGATCAACACGCAATTCTTGAAGTCCACCTTGCGGCCAAGGCTGTCGGTCAGACAACCGTCCTCCAAGACCTGGAGCAACATATGGAAGATTTCGGGATGGGCCTTTTCAATCTCGTCGAATAATACGACCGAATAGGGACGCCGCCGGACCGTTTCAGTCAACTGCCCTCCCTCTTCGTATCCCACATAGCCCGGAGGGGCTCCAACCAACCGCGACCCTGTAAATTTTTCCATGTACTCCGACATATCGATTCGAATCAGAGCATTCTCGTCATCAAACAAAAACTCCGCCAAGGCCTTGGCCAGCTCGGTCTTCCCCACACCGGTCGGTCCGAGGAAGATGAACGATCCAATGGGCCTCCGGGCTTCTTTCAGTCCAGCCCGAGAACGACGGATGGCGCGACAAACAGCCGTAATCGCCTCCTCTTGTCCCACGATGCGCTTGTGCAGCTCTTCTTCCATATGGAGTAGTTTTTGAGATTCGGCCTCTTCCAATTTGTACAAAGGAATCCCGGTCATTTTCGACACGACATACCCGACGTCCTCTTTCGAGATCACCGGCCGATTTTTTTCCTGGCTTTTCTTCCACTCCCGCTTGGCCTCTTCCAACAGCCGTTTGTGCCGTTCCTCTTCCTCGCGAAGCTTGACCGCCTCTTCAAAATTCTGAAGCGTCACGGCCAATTCCTTGTCCCGGGTGACCCGTTTCAGATCCTGCTCCAGTGTTTTTAATTCATCGGGCAATGAATAGCTTTTCATCTTGGCCCGTGAACCGGTTTCGTCAATCACATCGATCGCCTTGTCGGGCATGAATCGATCGGTAATATATCGGTCGGACAGCCGGACGGCCTCGACAATGGCTTCCTCCGTGATCTCGACTCCGTGGTGCTCCTCATACCGATCTCGAAGCCCTTTGATAATCTTGATGGTCTCGTCAACACTGGGCGGTTGCACAAAAATCGGTTGAAACCGCCGCTTAAGGGCGCCGTCTTTTTCGATATGTTTGCGGTACTCATCCAGCGTTGTTGCTCCGATGCATTGTATCTCGCCGCGGGCCAGGGCCGGCTTGAGCATGTTGGACGCGTCAATGGAACCTTCTGCCGCACCGGCGCCGACCAATGTATGGAGCTCATCAATGAAGATGATGATATTCCCCGCCTGAACGATCTCTTTCATGACCACTTTCAACCGCTCTTCGAACTGGCCGCGATATTTCGTTCCGGCCACCAAAGATCCCAGATCCAAGGCGATGACGCGCCGGTTCAGAAGATTATCCGGAACTTCGGTCGAGACGATCCGCTGGGCCAATCCTTCCACGATCGCTGTTTTCCCGACTCCCGACTCTCCAATAAGGGCCGGATTGTTTTTTGTCCGGCGGCACAAAATCTGGAGAACCCGTTCGATTTCATCGGCACGGCCGATCACCGGATCCAGCGCCCCTTCCGTTGCCATCTGGGTCAGGTCTCGGCCGAACTCTTCCAAGGCAGGGGTGTTGCTTTTCTTTTCCCGCTCACGAGGAACCGATTTACGAAGAAAATTAACGGTAAGCTGACGCGCGGTAAGCAGATTGGCTCCCAGGCTTCGAAGAATCTTGCCTCCGATTCCTTCTTCCTCGCGCAGGAGACCCAGAAGGAGATGTTCGCTTCCGATGTGGTTGTGGCCCAACAAACGGGCCTCTTCCACCGCAAACTCGATCACTTTTTTCACACGCGGAGTGAATGGAATCTCACCGAATGTCATGGTGCTGCCGCCGCTGGGCAGATTCCGTTCGATTTCCAGGCGAACCTGATCGGGAGAGAGACCCATCTTTTTCACGATCGCCAGCGCAATTCCATCCGCTTCTCTTAAAATCGCCAGGGCCAAGTGCTCCGTGCCAAGATAATCATTTTGATGGCGCTCCGCTTCCTCACGGGCAAGGATGATGATCTTTCGCCCCTTGTCGGTAAATCGCTCGAACATCGTACCTCCTCGGCTTTGTCGCTCACACGGAAATTAACAGGGCCCCTCGTACAGCCGATTGATTTCACTATAAAACAGCGGGGAATTTCGTAACGCAACCCGCTGTTTTATAACTTGAGCGCAAGCGAATTTGCTCAGTTTTATTCTAACCACAGCCCTATCTAATGTCAAGATATTTCTCCCGATAACCGGAACATGCTTCGCAGGATTTTGAACAAGAAAAATGGAAAAGAAAGGAGGGAATTGACTAATTTGCTGAAAGAGGATCGTCGGACCGGACGGCTCGAATGGCATCGAACTGCTCGGGACGGATTGCGCGGCCCTGCCATTGGAGTTCAGCCAATTCAAAACCGATCTCCCGGCTGAGCTTCTCCAGTTCCAGAGCCAGTTCAAGGTCTTTTTTGCCTTCAAGATGTCGGCGTTCATACATTCGATCCCAGCAAAGCAGGATCGTCTCCCCTAAGCAGCCGAATACTTCATCCTCACGAAGAAGGCCGAAATTGAAAGAGCACTTCATGCCGGAGAGCCGCCCGACTCCTCCTTCTACCACGATCACATCCGGCCTCTTTTCCATCAGATCCAGCGGAGTGCTGGTCGGACGGCTGTCATCAATAATCAGGATCCCGGGAGGAAGATCGGCCGGGTTCAAGACGGCCGAAATCGCATTCGTTGCCGCCACGACGAGATCAGTTTCTTTAATGGGAGAAAGGTCCTTCGACAGAACGACCGGTGTATGGGTCTGCTTGGCCAGTTCTTCCCCAAGCTCGTTGAGCACTTTGACCCGACGATCAATGAGAATCAGCCTGCGCACCTTCTCGGCCAACAATTTGCTCGTCAATGAACCGACCAGGCCCGCCGCTCCGACGACGGCGACTGAACAATTTTTCAGTTCCAATCCCGCCTTTTTTGCCAAACATTCCGCCCCATGCCGAAGTAAGACGGAGGTAAAAATGCTCCCGCTCGTGATCAGTGCCTTGACACCATCCAGCGCATCCCACTTGGACCGCATCACCGATGCGGACAAGGCGCCCAGCCCGATCACGTTGGGACCCAGTTTTTCACCCAGTCGAACGGCCCGAAGGATCCGTCTTCGGGCGCGATCCAGATCTTTAAACATCTGCTCACCCGTTAAGGGACAAAAAACGACACGGCCCCTCATCTCCCCCCCGGTCCGCGTATTGATTCCCGAAATGGACGGCCCCAGAATCGGCCAGAGGTAACGGGAAAACCCATCAACCAGCCCATCCGGAAAATAACGAAGAAAAGAATATTTTCGACAAACATCGGAGGGATAGCGTGGATGGATGACAAAGACAAAATCAGCTGATCCGACAATGAACTGGACAATCGGTCTCGGCATTACATGAAGGAAAAGGTCCCGTAGAGTACCGATAATCGCTTTCATGGTGTTCAGGTTCCCGGTTGATCCGTTGCCCATATTAGTGTACTATACTCTTCGCCCCTGTCAACTCCTCGCCTTACTTAATAGCTACTCAAATCGTCTCCATTATGATATTATTAGTTTTGTTGTCGCATTTTAAGCCATGGTTTTCGTTCTTCCGGATTGTGGGAGATTGTGGAAACGAAAACAATCATATTGTTTGTAACGGCCGCACTAAATCTCGCCCTCGCCCTGATTGTCTACAGCAGAGGGGGCAGAAATTTAATCACACGTTCTTATGCCTCGGCTGTCCTTTCCGTGTCCGCCTGGTCTTTCGGTCACGGGATGTACGCACTCGCGGATGATCGTTCAGCCCTCTTTTGGTTCTATTTCACCTACGTCGCCGGTTCCTTCATCGCATTCTATTTTTTCCACTTCGCGAGAGTTTTCCCCGACCCCAACAACGCCTCGCCGATGTCCATTACGGCCAGGTTATCCAGCATCGGTTTTCCCTTCGCGGCTTCCGCCGGTCTATTTGCGCCTCAAGTCTTAATTGCTTCCTTCAGCCAGACCCGCCAGGGGGCACAGGTCGTCTTTGTCATGCCGAGCTACCTTTTCTACACCGGCGGCTTTACGCTCCTGATGGGGTGGGGATTTTTTCACCTGCTCACCCGATACCGGGAATCGACGGGACGACAGAGATCCCAGATCCGCTATGTGGTTGCCGGAACCGGCATCGCGGCGGTATTTGGAAGCTACTTCAACCTTTGGCTTCCCTTGACCGGAAACACCCACTTCATGTGGCTCGGACCCCAGTTTTCCTTGTTCATGATCGCGTTCATCTCGTATGCCATTGTGAAGCACCGGTTGATGGATATCCGGCTCATCTTGAGCCGAACCATTGTCTACTCTCTGCTGCTGGGAAGCACACTTGTTTTATACACCATGCTGATCCTCCTGGCGCAGCGCTTTTTTCAGGACAAAACGGACTACATCACCAGCCTGGTCATCGGCTCACTATTTATCGCATTGGGCTTCGAACCGCTAAAGCAGCTGTTTCAAAAGACGACGGAAAAGGTCTTCTTTCGAGGCGAGCTGGATGCGCAACGTCTCTTGACGGAACTGGGCGAAATTTTCAGCACGGTCAGAGACCTGGACAGTCTCCTCAAAAGCACCGCACAGCAGTTGATCCAAGGATTCCGGATCGAACGGGCCGTCTTAGTGGCTCTAAAGGACAACGGAGATTGGACGTCCGCAACCGGCCGGGGCGGGACGTTTTCGCCTCCCGATTTCCAGACGGATCATCCCCTCATAAAATATTATGCCTCCGCTTGGCCGGGACCCTACCTCAAGATTCCAATGAAAAGAGAAGCCATCCTGGAAGAAGATTTACTCGATATTCCTCAACCGACGGCGCTGATGGACGATATGACGCGCATACGCCTGCTCTCGGTCATGGAGCATCTTGAGGCCGCCGTTTCGGTTCCCATTTTTACGAAAGATCAATTGAGCGGCCTGATCCTCCTGGGCCACAAGCGGTCCGGGGACAGTTTCTTCCCGTCCGATTTAAAGCTGATCGAGATTATCTCCCGGCAGGCCGGCGTGGCGATCGAAAACGCCCGCCTCTACCAAGCCCTTCAACAACAAATGGAGGAACTCAAACGCAGCCAGACACAGCAGTTGATCCAGTCCGCCAAGCTGGCCTCGATCGGGGAACTGGCCACCAATGTGGCGCATGAGATCAACAATCCGCTGACCAGCATTCTGGGGTTCACCACCCTCATGCTCGATGACATGGGGGATCACGACCCTCATAAAAAGGATTTGAAAATCATTCAAGGCGAAGCGATGCGGTCCCGCGATATCGTGAGAAATTTGCTGGATTTCGCCCGGAAACGCGGAATCAAAAAAGAGCTGACCGATCTCAATCAACTCATTCAGAAAACGCTGAACCTGCTCCGTCACCAGGCCGATATTTCCAACATCCACTTAAAAGAGGAGTACGCTTCCGACCTTCCCACGATCATTGTCGATGGGGATCAGATGAAACAGGTCTTCATCAATCTTCTGAAAAATGCGTTCGACGCCATGCCCGCCGGCGGGACGCTGACCGTTACCACGCTGGCCCATGGCTTCAACGGGGAGACAACGCCATCCATGATGGCCGAGAAAGAATCCGGCTTTCCCGGAAAAACGATCGAAATTCGTTTTCAGGATACCGGGGAGGGGATTGCCAAGGAGCATATTCCTAAGATTTTTGATCCCTTCTTCACCACCAAAGAAGGGATGGGAACCGGGTTGGGATTGGCCGTGAGTTACGGAATCATCGAACGTCACGGAGGACGGATCGAGGTCTTCAGCGATGTGGGAGCCGGAGCTACATTCGTCATTAAGCTTCCCATCAAGGAAGAGACCGCGCTCTCTTACTAAGCAAGGGCCGCGCTGTTTATGGGCCGCTGCGGTCCTACCGGATAAAAGGTCATACGATGCCGCAGGAAAAAATTCTGGTCGTAGATGATGAACCCACCATCGTCGAACTCTGCACCCGTTTCTTAACCAAAGAAGGATACCTCGTCAAAACCGCCTCCAACGGACAGGAGGCGCTGAAGATTTTCCGGGAGGAGCCCATCGACATGCTGTTGACCGACATCCGGATGAAAGGCATGAGCGGCCTGGAACTGATCGACGCGGCCAAGAAACGAGACGAGGGAATCGCCATCGTCGTCATCACCGGCCACGGCACCGTGAACATGGCGATTGAATCCCTCAAGCTCGGCACGTTGGGATTTGTCATCAAACCGTTCACGATGGACGAGCTGCTCACCGCCGTCCGACACGCCACGGAGAAAAACCGGCTCATTAAGGAAAACATCCGCCTCCGATCCCTGATGCCGCTGTTTGAGATCAACCGCCGGCTGGTGACCACCGATCCGGATCATCTCTTCAACCAGATCGTCGAAAGCGCCCGCGTTGAAACAAAAGCCGATCGGGCCTCGCTCATGCTGTTGGACGAGACCGGCCGGGAACTCCAGGTCAAGGCCCACTCGGGCTTCTCGATCGTTATCCCTTCCAAAATGACCAAGAAAATCGGGGAGGGCGTGGCCGGCGTGGTGGCCCAAACAAGAAAACCGCTCATCATTCAGGGAGGCGTTCAGCAGAATCCGGAACTGGCAAGCGTCCTGGAAGGCGGGGAGCTTGTCTCCTCCGTCTCTGTTCCGTTGATCGGGAAGGGGCATATTAAAATTTCATCATTAACCCGGCCGCCGCAGATGCACGAACAGCTGATCGGAGTGCTCAACATTTCAAAAAGCAGTCCGGGGGCCGCGCCGTTCACCGAAAGCGACCTGGAACTCGTTTCTCTCCTGGCCGGTCAGGCCTCCGCCGCCATAGAAAACGCCACCCTGTTTTACGAACTGCATCAAAGCTACGTCAAGACGATCCGCTCGCTGGTCGCGACGATGGAGCTGAAAGACAGCTACACGTCGGGTCATTCCGAGAATGTATCGAGGTATGCGGCGGCCCTGGCCCGGGAAATGGAATTATCGACGACCGAGATCGATGAAATCGAGATCGGCGGGATCCTTCACGACATCGGCAAAATCGGAAGCAGCGAGGACATCCTCTTGAAGGAAGGCCGTCTGACCGAGAAGGAATTTGAATTGATGAAGGCCCATCCCAAAAATGCCGTAAAGATCCTGAATCCGGTGGGTCTCTCGGGAAACATCCTCAAAATCGTTCTTCATCATCACGAACAATGCAACGGGAAGGGGTATCCGGACGGGCTGTCCCGCGAGCAGATTCCGCTGGGCTCAAGGATTCTCATGGTCGCGGACACCATTGACGCCATGACCTCCGACCGACCCTATCGGAAGGCCCAGTCGATCACAAAGCTGGCCGGCGAACTCAGAAAATACACCGGTCCCCAGTTTGATCCGGACGTGGTCGGCGCTTTCGAGCGCCTGATGGGGAAGGTCGGCCCGGACTTCTTCCGACATCAATAGACTCCCCCGCTTAAAGCCGATCTTCCAAGCGATCCAGCAGATGCAGGATCACTTCAATCCCGGCCAGGTTGACCCCCA
>JACQHO010000086.1 GCA_016198945.1 Nitrospirota bacterium
GCCTGGCAGGTGGACGTGATCGTGGACCGGTCGCTTCCGGAGAATGCGAACCGGTCGGACTTCCGGGATGCGTCCTTGTTCTTCCAGGACGAGGACAACATCATCGGGACGGCCTTCATGCCGTACATCCAGCAGATCGCGGGATTGACCGGCGTGAATTACCGCGCCGAGCCGTGGTCCTTCCGTGAGGAGAACGGGTGCGAGCTGGGCAACATGTTCACGCCGTGCCTGGCCGGGGAAACGGAGCCGGTGACGCCGACGATCATGGCGCAGGCCGGAGATCCGGTCCGGATCCATGTCTTCGGGGCGTTCAACGAGCAGAACCAGGTCTTCAGCCTGGAAGGCCACGAATGGCCGCTCAAGCCCAACATGGTTGGAGCCGATATGATGAGCTCCAGTGAGTTCGGTTCATCCGAAAACCTGGATGTCTTCCTGAAAGAAGGGGCGGGCGGACCGTTCCATATTCCGGGAGACTATCTCTGGCAGAATCATCGTATGCCCTATACCCAGGCCGGTCAGTGGGGCTATCTGCGGGTTCTTCCCGCGGGTGATCGTCGGGTCCTTCCGCTGAACAGCGGAGCACCGGGAGGTCGGACGGCTGAAGTTCAGCCGGAAGGCGCGCCGGAAAAGGTTTCCGGGGTTGAAGAGAAAGCTCCGGGACCGGTCTCCATGTTGGAGAAGAGCAAGTAGGAGATTTTCGGTTCATGCAACTAACTGAGGGGGGCAGGAGGAGATAAGCGTCCTCCTGCCCTTTTCCTTTCTATGATAGGCATTGATCTTTCGCGGTGAATTTTGGTATGCTTTGGAAAGGGCATTGAGCATTGAAGGAAAGGAGACGTTATGTTGCGGTTATTAATCGCCGGAACGATCTTGCTGGGAATGGTCGGGTATTCAGGAATCTCCTCAGCGTCCGATTATGAGGAGATCGCCGTGAGCAACGGCGGGACCATTACCGGGAAGGTGAGGTTGAAAGGACCGATTCCGGAACCAAGGGTGTTTCCCGTGGTGCTCTATCCGTTCGGACCGTTCTGCAAGAAGATTTCGGATGGACAAGGGAATATCCGTCTTGAGGAATTTATCGTGGGAACGGACGGCGGGATGCAGGACACAATCGTGGCGGTGCAGCAGGTCAAGAAAGGGAAGCGGTTTGCTCCGATCAAGAACGAGTTGGTGGCGGTGAACTGCATGTTCCATCCGGCCGATGTTTCGGACGAGGAGCAGTTTCGGGTGAAGGACGGGAAATTGAAGCACGCGCATCCCCTCGTGATGGCGCTGGAAAACGACCGGCCGATTTCGGTCGTGAACAAAGACCCGATCATTCACAACGGTCAGGTTTTCCAGAGCGAAAAGGGAAACATTATCCTGAATTTCCCTCTTCCGGTCTCGGATCAACCGAGGGGCGGGATCTTGCATTTTGCCCCCGGGAAGCGGATTTCGGAAATGATCTGCGGGATGCATGAATTCATGCAGAGCTGGGGTTTTGTGGTGGACAACCCTTATTATGCCCGTACAAAGCGGGACGGAGACTATCGGATCGATGGGTTGCCGCCGGGGACCTACCGCGTAACCGCCTGGCACCCGCATCTGAAGCCGGTCGAGCAGGAAATCACGGTTTCGGCCGATGGGGCGGTCTCGCTTGATTTTGAATTTGATTCCCGCAAGGTCGTCCGGCCGAGTTACGAGAGCCAGGAAAAATTCCGGATCGGGCCGGAAGCGCGGCCGCACGAGCATCTCGAGCAATGCGAAGAACCCTATTGTAATTGAAAGATGTGAAGCGCCGGATCATTAATCACATTTGGTAAGGTAGGGAGGTCGGCCATGGGGCTCCGGTCGGTCAAGGGATGGATTGCAGCCGCCGTTTTATCAAGCGGGTTGATCCTGGTCGGGGAATCGGCCGGATGGGCGTATGAGGAGGTCCAGGTCACGGACGGCGGGACGGTCAGCGGCCATGTCTCGTTTAACGGGGCCGTTCCACCCACCCGGATCTTCCATATGGTTTTCTCCCCGAATATCGATTTCTGCACGCGGATCTCGGACGGGAAGGGGAACCGGCTGTTGAAGGAATTTTATGTTTCTCCCGACGGCGGGTTCCGGAATGTGGTGGTGGCGGTGGTGGGGGTTGCGGGGGGGAAGAAGTTCGATTACACTCCGGAAATCTCGATTGAAACCTGTCAAATCGGGCCCTTTGTGATCCCGGTTCGCAATCACCATCCGGTCAAGATCGAGAATAAGGATCCGATCACGCATGATCTCCAGGCCTATACGCTGAAGGATGATTACACCTTTGCGATGTTTAATAAACCCCTGGTGCGGGAGAGCGCGGTGGTCAAACAGGTTCAACTGCGGGACGGCCATTATATTTTCCGGACCCAGTGCGGAGTCCACGACTTCATGCAGTCCTGGGGCCTGGCGGTCGGCAATCCCTATTTTGCCCTGACCGGGCCGGACGGAAGCTTTTCGATTCCGGATCTCCCTCCCGGCACCTACGATGTCATCGCCTGGCATCCCTATATGAAAGTCCAGGCGCGGCAGGTGACGGTTCCGGCCAACGGGAAGATCGGCGTGAGTTTCGAGTTCGACTCCTCCGAGGTCGAGATCCCGTTGCATGCGCTTCAAACCAATTACCGCCTCCAGCCGGCGCTGGATTTGATTCCGCTGAAGCCCCCCTCGATCGAACTGCAGGTGCCCTAGCAGGCTGTTGAAAAAGTCCGTCTGCTGCGTTCTCGGGTCCTCGGAGTCCTCACGTCTGGCCGGGGACAGATTTCAAATCTGTCCCCACCGCTGCGGGCTCCTCGGATCCTGCGGCCTTGCATCCGGAGCTTTTTGAACAGCCTGCGCAAAAAGCGCATTTTTCAACGGCCTGCTAAGAAACTTCAGGGTGTGTTCAACTTTTCGGCGTCCGCCGTCAATTCCCCGATCAAACGGGTGACCTCTTTCCGGAGCGCGTCCCCGGTTGTTTTCTCATCGCCGATTCCCTGTATCCGTTTCCGAAA
>JACQHO010000081.1 GCA_016198945.1 Nitrospirota bacterium
CCTGTCCTGCGGCAGCCCCATCCGTCCTCACTCCGTTCAGCTTCTCGGTGCAGTCTACCATCCCTTACCCAGTGGGTTTTTCCGTTACGGGCGGACGGGGCGCCCCGCCTCCGGCCACCCGCTCATCACTCTTCGTCTTGAGGTTTCATCCAGAACCGCTCGTACTCTTTCAGATGGGTCAGCGTCGAGAGGTCGCGCATCCGGTCCAGAAAAACTTTTCCGGCGAGATGATCGAGTTCATGCTGGATCACGACGGCCGGGAATCCCTCGGCCTCCACCCGCTGTTCCCTTCCTTTTCGATCCAAAAATCGGACCGTAACCTTCTTCGACCGCGTCGCCTTCCCCCGGAAGCCCTCCACGCTGAGGCAGCCTTCCCATCCCTCGATCGTCTCGTCCGATTTGGAGAGAAAGACCGGGTTGACGAGGATCAGAAGAGGGACGTTCGGCGCCCAGGGATACCGTTTGCTGTTATGGACCTCCAGGACGGCGATCTGTTTCGACTCGTGCACCTGGGGGGCGGCCAGGCCGACGCCGTCGTATTCATGCATCGTTTCGACCATGTCGTCGATCAGTTTCTGGATCGACGGGCTTTTGAGTTCCGCCAGGGGAACCTCTTTTGCGATCTGCCGCAGAACCGGGTTTCCCAGCTTGGAGGTTTTAAGAATCGACATGGTTGCTCGCTCGGCGGTTCAGGCGGCCGGTTTCTGACGCGGGCCTTTCTCGAGTCGATGCAGGCGGGCCGTCATCCGTTCCAGCGGGATCATGTCGCCCGTTTTCCGGCCGACCTCGATCCCTTTTCGATAAATTTCTTTCGCCTCGTCCATCTTCCCGATCTTCTCCAGCGCGCCGCCGAGATGTTCATAGACAACGGTGTAGTCCGGTTTGAGCGCGATCGCTTTTTCAAATGACTCCACGGCGAGAACGGCCGAATCCTCCGCCGCGTAAGCCTGTCCGAGGGAAAACCAGAGCATCTCGCTCTCCGGCTCCGCGGCAAGCACCTTTTTGATCCGCTCGATCTTTTCCGAAACCATGGATCCCCCCGCGCATGATTCCTGCTATTGATATCTTAGTATAAGGAACTCCGTCGTCAACGTCAACACGGAGTCGGAGCGCAGATCCTCATTGACTTGGCGATGCGATTTTGTTAATTTAACCACACCATGATGACTTCAGATCGTGATGAGCTTAAAAAGCTGGCCAACGCCGTCCGCAAAGACATCGTCCGGATGACCGGCGCGGCCGGGTCGGGTCACCCGACCAGCTCTCTATCGACGGTTGAGATCCTGACGACGCTTTTCTTCCAGGTCCTCCGCCATGATCCGAAGCGGCCGGACTGGCCCGACCGGGATCGGTTCATTCTGAGCAAAGGGCATGCCGCGCCCGCTCTCTATTCCTTTCTGGCGCGGTGCGGGTACTTTCCCGTCGAGCGACTCATGACCCTGCGGAAACTCGACAGCCCGTTGCAGGGCCATCCCGAACGGCATCGAATGGGCGGTGTCGAGGCCTCGACCGGATCGCTGGGTCAGGGCATCTCGATCGGCATCGGCATGGCACTGGCCGGACGGCTGGACCGGAAGGATTACCGTGTCTATGTCATGACGGGCGATGGGGAGTGCGACGAAGGCCAGGTCTGGGAGGCGGCCATGTATGCGGGGAACCGCGGCCTGGACAATCTGACCGTGATCGTCGACCACAACCAGGCCCAGCAGGACGGCTGGGTCAAGGACGTGATGGACCTCGCGCCGCTTGCCGATAAATGGAAGGCCTTCAAGTGGCATGCGATCGAAATCGACGGTCATGACTGGGACCAGATCGCAAAGGCCTTTGATGAAGCCCGCGCCGCCAAGGGACAGCCGACCGTGATCATCGCCCGGACGGTTAAAGGAAAAGGCGTGTCGTTCCTGGAGAACAAGCCGGAGCTCCACGGCATTCCTCCGACGCCGGAGCAGGTGGATCAAGCGTTAAGGGAACTGGAACAGAAATAGCGTCCCCTCCTTTTCTAATCGATGGACTTATCATGAACGCGCGCTCAAGTTTCTATGGGATTTTTCGGCCGGTCTTCTTTTGGGCGGTCGGCGGGCTTATCATCGCGGCGGTTGTTCCCGTCTTATCTCAGACGCATACGGGTGTTCTTCAACTGATCACAGAACAGGACCTCAGCCGTCAGGAGCAGACGGCCAAAGAAAAAGGACTGACCGAGGTCGGCCGGTCGTTCATGATCGAATTAAAAGACGGCCCGCAGATCCAGGTGGTCCGGCCGGGAGGCGGAGATATCGACAAACAGCCGGTCGAGATCGACGTGGTCTTCGACAAGTCTCAGGACGGGGCCGAGCCGAAGATGGACACGCTCAAGGTGCGGTACATCAAGTTTTTCACGATCGACATCACGGATCGCGTCAAGCCGTATGTCGAGGCCAACCGGATCCACGTGACCCAGGCCGAATTCCCGAAGGGAAACCACACCGTCGAGATCTATCTGGAAGACGCGAAGGGAAAGGCCAGCTCCAAGGTGGTCGAGTTTAAGGTGTTGTGATTAGTGAGGGCCTTGCTGGCTAATGCCCTCTCTGCTCCACGGCTGCGGTTTGACCCGGCTAAGGCTC
>JACQHO010000087.1 GCA_016198945.1 Nitrospirota bacterium
AATGAGCCAGGCTCCGCCGGATTTATAGGCATGCATCAGCGTTTTCTGGGTGATGTCATAATAGACGAGATGCGGGTTGCCGGCCGCGTCCAGCGTCAGATCCATTCGTGTCTCGTTATTGACCACCGCCGCCACGGTCTCAGGACTTGGAAAGGAGCCGGCGGACGGGGGGCCGACCGTATATTTGAACTGATTCGTGAACGGATCAAAAAAGGCGACATGGAGAAGATTGCCGCTGTCAAACTCAAGCGATACCTTGGCGCGTGAATCGGGGCCGCTTAGATCGGCCACCGGGGTATGTATCCAGCCATCGCCGCTTTTCGTGGCCACCAACACCTGCGTTCCATTGCAGTAGCCGATATGGACATTCCCCGCCGCGTCCAGCTTGAGATTGGCATCCTCGCAGACCGCATCCAAATCGGCCACGGTCTCAATCTGCCACCCGCCCGCCCCCGCTCCGGCCGGCAATACGGCATATCGAAGGTTCGCATTCGTCACGTCCCAGTAAGCGATATGAAGACCTCCCAGCGCATCCGCGGCGATGCTCGTGAACTGGCCGACATCCACGGAAGCATCGTACACATTGCCTTCCACAACCTCCGGCGTCCAAACTCCGCTCTGCAGCACGGCGTGCCGCAACGCGCCTCCACCGGGCACATCCCAATCAAACTTGGCGTAATAACTCGCATGCAAACGGCCATCCGGCGCCGCGGCCAGGGAGGGATAGGCTCCGATGTAGTCGGCGTCCACCGTGCCGCCGGATTGATTGACAGGGGTCGTCTGCAAAGGATCCGGCGTCGGCTCGTTCAGGCAGGATACCAGCCCCGCAACGGCGACGGCCAAAACGGTTAACGTTAAAAGGTTGGACGGCTTAACGATCTTCATGCGATCTCCCTTTCGATGGCTTTGTTGGAGACAACCCAAGGGGTTGCCACCGAACTATATTGAGCGCAATGTCCGCCTGAGGCGGATGCGCTCCTACACAAAATTACGGCGGCGTCCATTGATGCGCCTGGACGCGTACATTCAGGATCGGCGGAAGCAGCGCCCCGCCGAACAGCTCAGTATCCAGCATCAGCGTCCAGGCGCTGCCGCAATTCACCCCGGCAGGACAACTCGGCGCGTTTCCGGCATTCACCCACTCCATCGACAAAACCGGATTGGAATACATGCAGGTTCCGCTCGCGCAGCTCGGATCGGCGCCGAAGGCATCGATCGGCACCCGCGAAGCCGTGATAAACCCGCAGTCGGTCCCAACCGTGCAGCCGACGAAGCCGGCGATGAACCTCATCCCATACACCCGCCACTGATTCCCGTCCCGCTCCGTCCAGACCGCCAGCCCGTTTCCGGTCGAATCCATCGCCGCCTGCGGAGAAAACGCCGTACGACTCACCGCCGTATTATTCAAGACCAGATATGGCGTTGTAACGGTGGCCAGGCTTGAAGCCTCGCTGGTTCCCGTATTGACGATCGGAGGTGGCATGAAGCCGTTGCCTCGGAAGGTCGCCCCCGTATCGCAGGAGACCGACCGCCAGCCGTCATTGAAATTCCCATCCGCGCAGGTCGGACCCGGAATCGCGGTCGTACCGCAGGTGCTCCCTCCCAGTGTAAAGCAATCGGCATAGATGTCATAATTGGTCCCGTCGTACCGCTCATACACCGCAAGGGTGGTTTGGCTGGCATCCCCCGACATCGCAATGGAAGGCGCATTTACTTTGCAATTGAGCAGAATCCGTCCGGCCCCATCGGCGCCGAGGCTCTCCTGATACTGGCCGCTTACCGGGCAGTTTGATACGACATTCACCACGGTGGTGTTGTCCAGTTGAGCATCCGTGGGTTGCATCGAATGCGCATAGAGGTAGGTGTTGCCCCAGGCGCTGATCTTGTAAGTGGAACCTCCGGCGGGATTCGTCGTCCAGTTGGGAGTGATCGTCAGAACGGTCGCCGTGTTCGAGACAATGCTCCGGCGCTGGCCCTGCCCGGTCCCTGAAATGATCTCGACCATGCTGCCCGTCCATTGATTCACCACCCAGGCCTTTGCGCCGTCCGTCATCGTCGTGGCGGCGCCGGCGGTGGCCGCGCCGTTATCCCCGTCCCAGAGCGCCGTCGCAGGATACCGCATCGTCGTAATCGCATCCCCGTTGAATTCATCCCAAGCCACCGTCGAAGGCGGACATTGGTTGGCCTGGCCGCTGGCGGGATCGTCATTATTCGCGCCCCCGCCCCCGCCGTGCGCATCCCCCACATCGGCCGGGGCATCGCTGCCCGAGCAGCCGTTGGCATTTTCCTGTTCCATCCAGTCCAGCTTCATCACAACGGAAGCGTTCCCCGTGGTCCGCTCCATCGAGATGCCGAGCTGCGAGAAATTCACACAGGCTGAATTATAGCCGGCCAGGTTTGCATCATTCGCCCCGCCCCCAACCGAATCGTCACCCTCCTGAAAGCAGATGTCGGCGGTGGTCTGAGTGGACTCGGAATAGGCCTGCGTGGGCGAACCGGGATTGATGTCGAGCGTGCCGAGCCAGGACGTCGTCGCCGCGGTAAACTTGTTCACGGCCGGCGTGCTGGCATAACAGCCCGCGTGGCTCAGCTCGCTATTCAAGCCATTGTTGTCCGGATCGTCCGATCCGGCCACGACGGACGTATCCCGTTTTGGAAGCGCCGGACAGCCGGTCAGCATGGGACGGACAAACCCCGCGATCGCGTTCCCGCCGACGTCCATCGCCACGACCGGCCCGGCGGCCTGCCCCCCCAGACTGGCGGCCAGACGAAGTCGCAATCCTGTATTCCCTGTCGTGGCGGCTGTATTGTCATGATACGCAATCGCCACCTCCCCGAAGCTGTCCACCGCGAGGCTCGAGTAGCCGTCAAGATTCCAGTTCGAGCGGATGGGGCTGCTGCATCCGGTCGTGCTGCCTTCCAGACAAACCAGCGTCCAGTTTGCCGCAACGGTACAGGTCGTTCCTCCGCCCGGGCTGCAGGTTGCGTATTTAAGATCCTGAGCGGTGGAATCCGTGTAACTCACATGCAATACGCCGCCGCCGTCAATTCCGAGGCTGATGCGTTGATTTGCGTTCGCGGCGGCATCCACCGCAACAAACGCATTCCAGTTGGCCGCGGTACGGCAGTCCGTATTGGTCGTCAGATCACAAGTGGTGTAACTAAAAAGGGTTGTTCCGTTATTACGGAAAACGAGATGCAATCGTCCCAGCGCGCCGCCGGTGGAGGACGGACCGGCCTTCAGACTGATCCAGGTGCCGTCGGGTGAAACGGCCGGAATATTGACAAAGCCGGCGCCCCAGCTCGCGGCCGCGGCGCAGTTTGTCCCGGTCGAGGTGATGTCGCAGGAGTAATACCGGAGATTTCCGGCCGAGCCCTCGTAGGAGACGTGCAAAACCCCCGGGGAACCGGCCGTGGAGGAGGCCGTGATCGCCATACTCATGTCGATCGATGCCGACACTGCACCGGGAAGGTTGATCGGGGTCGTCCAACTGT
>JACQHO010000004.1 GCA_016198945.1 Nitrospirota bacterium
CCTGGATGATCTCGGCCGGAATGCGCGCGCCGCACATCGCCGCAAATTTCTGCAGTTGGCCGTAATTGGTGACCGGCATCAGCCCCGGGAGGATCGGAAGCGTAATCCCCATCGCCCGGACCGCATCCACGAATCGGAAATAGTCCGCATTATCGAAGAACAACTGTGTCGTGATGAAGTCCGCCCCGGCCTCGACCTTCTCTTTTAAATGCCGCAGGTCGTCCTCCATCGTGGCGGCCTCGGGATGTTTTTCGGGATAGCCGGCGACGCCGATGCAGAAACCGTCCATCTTCCGGATGTGGCGGACCAGATCCGCCGCGTACCGGTAGTCCCGGTGGTTCTCGGGCGGCAGCACGCCGTCCTTCGGCGGATCGCCCCGCAGCGCCATGATGTTCTCGATGCCCAGTCCCCGGATCTTGCCGACGACGGCCTCGATCTCGCTTCGGGTATGGGCGATGCAGGTAAGATGGGCGACGGTCGTGAGCCTCAGCTCGTTCTGGATCATGCCGGCCGTCTCGATTGTCCGATCTCGGGACGATCCGCCGGCGCCGTAGGTCAGCGTGACGAAGGAGGGCGAAAGCCGTTTCAGATCCCGGACGGTCGATTTGAACTGGATCATCCCCTCCGGTGTCTTCGGGAGAAAGAATTCAAAAGAGAAGACCGGCTTCCGGCCGTCAAAACAGTCCCGAACCTTCATCGCGTTGCTATACCTTCCATTGATTTAATTTTAAGTCTTGTCACAAGGCCGATCTCTATCCTTAGATAAGCAACTAAGATTAGCGTAAATGAGAGACGATGCCAAGAAAAAAATACGGCGTCCTACTCACCACCCCATGCGCTTCGCGATAAACGGACCGGCCATCAGAAGCAGGCCGACGCTGATCAAGCCGCCGGTGCCGGAAATGAAATAAGGGTAGAACATCAGGAGAAGGCCTGCGAGTAAGGAGGGGGCTTGCCGTTGCCGTTTCCCGTAAATGAAATAACCGAGGCCGACCGCGCTGAACCCTACGATCAGGAATAAATTTACGGCATCAACGTCCATCGGTTGCCAAACTCAGAGCGAATTCCGGCCGGCCGGGGCAGGGGAGATCTCTTGGTGGCTCGCTTCGTAAGCCCGGATCTTGTTTTCGTATTGCAGCGTCAGTCCGATGTCGTCCAGGCCGCCCAGCAGGCAATGGCGGCGGAAGTCATCCAGATCAAATGCGAATTCCAGACCATCGTCCGAGGTGATCTTCTTTTTTTCGAGATCCACGGTCAGTTGATAACCGGGCGTTTTACGGATGCGCTCGAAGATCGTCTCGACCTGTGATTCGGAAAGCCGCACCGGCAGGATGCCGTTCTTGAAGCAGTTGTTATAGAAAATATCGGCGAAGGACGGCGCGAGGATGCACCGGAAGCCGTAATCGAGCAGCGCCCACGGCGCGTGTTCTCTGGAAGACCCGCAGCCGAAATTTGCACGCGTGACCAGGATCGTGGCCCCGCGATAGCGGTCGGCATTCATCTCGAATTCCGCGTTCGGCTTCTTGCCGTCGATGAAACGCCAGTCATAAAACAGGAACTGCCCGAAGCCGGTCCGCTCGATCCGTTTTAAAAACTGTTTCGGGATGATCTGGTCGGTATCCACGTTGGGAAGATCCAGAAGCGTTGCGACCCCGCTGTGTTTTTCAAAAGGTTCCATGGTTCATTGCCTTTCTTTCAATTCATACTGACGCACGTCCACGAAACGGCCTTCGACCGCCGCGGCGGCCGCCATGATCGGGGAGACGAGATGCGTCCGGCCGCCTTTTCCCTGACGGCCCTCGAAGTTGCGGTTGGAGGTCGAGGCGCACCGTTCGCCCGGTTTCAAGATATCCGGGTTCATTCCCAGGCACATCGAGCAGCCCGACTCGCGCCAGTCGAACCCGGCCTCAATGAAGATTCGGTCCAGCCCTTCCGCTTCGGCCTGCTTTTTGACCGGCTGCGAGCCCGGCACGACCATCGCGTAGACGGTCGAAGCGACGCGCCGGCCCTTCACGAACCGTGCGATGCGGCGGAGGTCCTCGATCCGTGAGTTGGTGCAGGAGCCGATGAAGACCCGGTCGATCGGGATGTCGGTCATCGCCGTTCCGGCCGTCAATCCCATATAGTCCAGCGCCCGCTCGGCCGCTTTGCGTGCGTTGGAGTCTGAGAATTCGGACGGGTTTGGGACGCGGGCATTGATCGAGACGACCTGGCCGGGATTGGTGCCCCAGGTGACCTGCGGCGCCAGTGAAGCGGCATCGATCGTAAGCCCGCGGTCGAACCGGGCTCCGGCATCGGTCGGCAGTTGTTTCCATCGCGCGACGGCCGCGTCAAAATCGGCCGGGGCGTATCGGCGGCCCCGGAGATAGTCGAAGGTTTTCTCGTCCGGTGCGATCATCCCGGCGCGTGCGCCGCCCTCGATCGACATGTTGCAGATCGTCATCCGTTCTTCCATCGAAAGCTGGAGAATCGTCTCCCCGGCGTATTCGACCACGCTTCCGGCGCCGCCGTCGGTGCCGATCCGGCCGATGATCGAGAGAATAATGTCCTTCGCCTCGACGCCGTACGGCCGCCGCCCGGTCACTTCGATCAAAAAGGTTTTGGGTTTGTCCTGGAGCAGGCACTGGGTCGCCAGCACATGCTCCACCTCGCTGGTGCCGATCCCGAAGGCCAGCGCCCCGAAGGCGCCGTGCGTGGACGTGTGGCTGTCGCCGCAGACGAGCGTAAGGCCGGGCAGGGTCAGACCCAATTCCGGCCCGATGACATGGACGATACCCTGGCTGGGACTGCTCAGGTCAAACAACGTGACGCCGAACTCTTTGCAGTTTTGGACGAGGGTCGAAATCTGCAAGGCCGAGATCGCGTCCTCGATCGGACGCGAGCGGTCGGTCGTCGGGACATTGTGGTCCATCGTGGCGAAAGTCAGCTCCGGGCGGCGGACGCGGCGGCCGGCCAGGCGAAGGCCTTCGAACGCCTGCGGCGATGTCACCTCATGCACGAGGTGTCGGTCGATATAGAGGAGGGAAGGCTGACCGGCCTCTTCATGGACGACATGGGCC
>JACQHO010000007.1 GCA_016198945.1 Nitrospirota bacterium
CCAACGGCCGGACGGATATCTTTGTCCACGACCTCCGCGACCGCGTCACGGTCCGGGTCAGCGTCGCGGACGACGGGACCGAGGGCAACCACGACAGCGGAAGTCCGACGATCAGCCGCTCCGGGCGGCATGTCGTCTTCGAATCGGCCGCCTCCAACCTGGTCCCCGGCGACACCAACGGACAGCCGGATATTTTCTTGTACGATCTCGAGACGCGCCGGATCCGCCGGGTCAGCCTCGATTCGGCCGGCCGTCAGGCGAACGGGGACAGTTTTGACCCCTGGGTCAGCGCCGACGGCTCGGCGGTCGTCTTCGCGTCGGACGCCGACAACCTGGTTCCGGACGACACGAACCGGAAGATGGATGTTTTTCTGCGCGACCTGAAGACGGGGAAGACGGTCCGGATCAGCCTCACGCCCGAAGGGGGTCAGCGGCAGGGCGACAGCTACAGCCCCTCGATCAGCGACGACGGCCGGGTCGTGACCTACACCGCGCTGAATGCGGGCCCCGCGCAGTACGACCTGCGGAACAAGGCGGATGTTTTCTGGCATGACCTTAAAACCGGAAAGACGTTCCCGGCCAGCGTGGCTTCGGACGGCCGGTACGGGGACCATCACAGCAAGGCCTCCTGGATCAGCGGGGACGGCCGCGCCCTCGCGTTCCAGTCCTACGCCGGGAATCTGGTTTCCGACGACACGAACGGGCGTCCGGACATCTTCCTGCGGGATCTTCCGGGGGCCGTCACGGTGCTGGTCAGCGCGGGGGAAGGCCGCCTGCCGTCCAACGGAGAGAATTTTTTCCCGTCCCTCGACGCGTCCGGCCGGCGGATCGCATTCTATTCCTATGCCACCAATCTGGTGCCGGGCGATGCCAACCGGAAATCGGATGTTTTCGTCTGGGAAGGACCGGCCGGGCGGGTCCGGCGGGTCAGCCTGGGGTTCGGCGGCGACGAAGCGGACGGGGCCAGCTTCAGCCCGGCGATCAGCGGCGACGGCCGCGCGGTCGTTTTTCTATCGGCGGCGGCGAATCTGGTGCCGGGGGATTCCAACGGCCGTGCGGACGCCTTTGTCGCCCAGCTGCCCTGACCGCTCCGTCCGGCTCAGGACCGGACGGATTCGATGAGCGTCGGCCGGTCCTCGGTCGCCGTCCGGAGCTGGCCGCAGGCGGCCAGGATGTCGCGGCCGCGGCTTTTGCGGATGAATGCGGTGAGACCTCCTTCGATCAGAATTTTTTGAAATCGCAACACGGTTTCTTCCCCGGGCCGGCTGAAGGGCGCTCCGGGATAGTCGTTAAACGGGATCAGGTTCACCTTGCAGGGGATGCCCTTGACCAGCCGAAGAAGCCGCCGCGCGTCCTCCTCCGAGTCGTTCACGCCCTTTAAAAGGACGTACTCGAAAAAAATCCGGCGCCGCGGCGGGAGAGGATAGTTCCGGCAGGCCCGAAGCAGCGTTTCGAGAGGAAACTGCCGGTTGATCACCGGCATGATCCGATCGCGCACGGCGTTGGTCGTCGCATTGAGCGAGACGGCCAGGTTCACGTTCAAGCCGCTCTCGCCGAACTTTTTGATCTGGGGGACGAGGCCGGAGGTCGAAAGCGTGATCCTTCGCGGAGCGAGCCCGACCATCTTGGGATGGGTCAGGCGGCGCAGCGCTTCCGTGACTTCCCGGTAATTGGCCAGCGGCTCGCCCATGCCCATGAGGACGACATTGGTCAGTAGGGAGGCCCGGCCGGTCGTCCTCTCCGGCAAATCCTGTTTCACTTCCGACTCCATATCGCGTTGCACCCAGAGCACCTGATCCACGATCTCGTGGGCCTTGAGGTTCCGGACCAGGCCCATCGTTCCGGTGAGACAGAACGTGCAGTCCAGCGTGCAGCCGACCTGGGTCGAGATGCAGAGGGTGTTGCGATCCTCCTCCGGGATCAGGACCGACTCGATCTCCTGGCCGTCCGACAACCGGAACAGGAATTTCTGCGTCCCGTCGGCGGACTGTTGCCGCAGCCCCGGTTCGATTTCGCCCAGGACGGCGCGGCTCTCAAGAAGCGCCCGATCCGACTTCGACAGGTTGGTCATTTCATCGATCCGGGAGATCCTTTTCTGATAAATCCAGTCCCGGACCTGTTGGGCCCGATACTTCGGCCAGCCCAAATCCTTCACGAAGACGTCGAACGCCTCGAACGAAAGCTGTTTTAAGATTACCTTTTCCATGGGGATAATGTAACACAGTCCCGGAGAGCGAACAAGGCGTCTTGATCTTGACGCGGCCTGTGTTATAATCGAAGGCATGAAACCAAAACCGTGTTGCCGATGGATTGCGACGGGGATCGCGCTGATCGTCAGCGTCGGCCTGCTCGCGGGCTGCGCTTCGAAGCGGCCGCTGACCCTTCCGACGACGCCTCCGTCGGAGCGCAATGAGAATCCCGGCCTGGACCGGCCGTCCGATCGGCCTGAAAAGCGGTCCGCCCTGCCGGGCGACTGCTCCTCGGCCGAGGACTGTTTTAATGGGGCGCTGCAGTTTGCGGAAGACGGGGATCGGACGAATGCCGCGGGCTTGCTGAAATCCTTGCGGGAGCGATATCCCGACAGCCCGTCGGCGAAGCGGGCTGGATTCCTGCTCGGTCAATGGGCCGCCGAAACCGGCGCCTTGGAAGCGGATGACCTTTTATCCCTGGCCATGGCTAAAATCCCCGCGCTTGAAGAGTACGGGCTGTTTTACCTGGCCGGCGGACAGTCCAAGCGGGGTCAGTTTCAGGAAGCGGTCCGTACGTATGACCGGCTTCTACGGAAATATCCGGACAGTGTCTTAATCGCGCAGGCCGCCTATCAAAGAGCGGCGGCGCTGGATCAATCCGGCGATTGTCGGGCCGCCCTGACCGAATGGAACGGATTTGCGGCCCGATTTCCAAGGGAAGCCGGCGCGAGCGGGGCCCTGCTCCGGCTGGCCGACTGCGCCGTCAGACTTCAAAATTCCGCCCGGGCGGTCGGGGCCCTCCAGCAGGTCTGGTTTTATTATGCGGACAGGCCCGAGGCGAAGGAGGCCCAAAAGAGGCTTGCGCAGCTCGGCGCCTCGGGCGTCTTGATTCCGGAACCGTCTCTTGAGGCGCGGACCCAGCGGGGCCGGACGCTTTTTGACGCCGCGCGCTATGAAGAGGCCGCGGCCGAATTCAAGGCCGTGCTGGCCGCCGGCAATGGGACGAACCGCGACGATGTCATACAAAAACTGAGCGAGGCGCTCATCCAGTTGAAACAATATGACCAGGCCAAACCGTTATTATCGGATCTGGCGGGCCGGACCGGCCGTCCGGATCTTTTGACCAACGCTCTTTTTTGGCAGGGGCGTCTGGCGATCCGCCAGGGCGAGGAAGGCCGGGTTCTTCAGGCGGAGCGCCAGCTGGCCGAGCGGTTTCCGATCAGCCCCGAGCGGGCAAAGCTGCTGTTCATGATCGGCGATTTTTACGAAGGCCGGAATCAGACGGAGCCGGCGATTAAAACGTATCAACGGGTGATTGCGGAAGCGCCGGCCGATCCGTCCGCCGAGGATGCCGTCTGGCGGCTCGGCTGGATCGCCTACAAAGGCCGGCGGTACGCTGAGGCGATCGCGATGTTTGAGGACCATCTGAAACGGCGCCCGGCCAGCGTGCTCGGAGGGCAGTTCGGATACTGGATTGGGCGGAGCGCCGAGGCGATGGATCAGCCCCTCAAGGCGGCCCGGGCCTACCGGGAGGTCTGCCGGAAGTTTTTGAGGACGTTTTATTGCCACCAAGCCGCGGCCCGACTGGCCCGGATCAACGACCCGGGGATCAAAGACGCGGAGGCCGTTTCCAAAATGGAAAACGGGGGGCCGGTCAGGCTCCCCGCGATCGGATCCGACACGGCCGCCGGCGCGGCCTTGACGCGCGATCGTCACTATTTGATCGCGCTGGAGTTGATGGCAATGCGTTTAAAACCGGAGGCGGCGGGCGAACTCGGATATTTGACGGATCGGTATGCGACCGACAAGGCGACGGTCCTGATGCTGGCCGAGCTTCATTATGCGACAGGCGATTATCACCGGAGCCTTCGCCTCCTGCGGCTTTATTTTCTGGATGTCCTGGAGAAGGGCGGGGATGACATTCCGAAACGGTTTTGGGAGCAGGCCTACCCGTATCAGTTTTTGGAATGGGTGAAGCGGCAGACCCCGCCGCCGGCAGACCCGTATCTCATTGCGGCCGTGACCCGCGAGGAGAGCGCGTTTGATTCCAAGGCCGTCTCGAAAGTCGGGGCCCTGGGGCTGATGCAGCTGATGCCCTATACGGGGGAATGGGTGGCCAAGCGGGTCGGACTGAAATCGTTCAGCCCGGATCTTCTACTGGACGAGGCCGTGAACGTCCGGCTGGGGGCCTGGTATCTCCAGCATCTGATCGAGCAATTCAACGGGAATGTCGTTCTGGCCGTGGCCAGTTACAACGCCGGACCGGAGGCGGTCGGCAGATGGGCCGAGCGGGGCGTGGGAGACCTGGACGAATTCATCGAGTCGATCCCCTTCAACGAGACCCGGTATTTTACCAAAAAAGTGATTCGAAGCTACAACGAATACCGCCGCATCGCCGGAGAAAATTCCATCCAGTATCTGACCGGGCTTCAGGTTTCGCCTTGACAACCGGGCGGGAAGACGTTATAGTTCTTCCGATTTTGAGGAGCTGCGATCGTGATCTCTCCTCATGAGTTTGCCGGTCCTCCGTCTCTTCCTTCCCGGGCGGTTTCTCCGCCATCGGGCCTATCCCGTCTTTTTCGATTGAAGCCAGGTCGCCCTTGTCGGCCGGGACGCATGCAAGGACGGTCCTCATGCCGATAGATCAATTGTCGTTGCTGGAAAAACGGGTGAACCAAATCCTGGAGCTGGTGAAACGATTGAAGCAGGACAACGCCTTTTTGGAGCAGAAGGTCAAGACGATCGGGCAGCGTCTGACCCAGCGGGAACGCGACCGGCTGCGCTGGAACCATGACCGGGTCCGGCTGCGCTCCAAGGTGGAACGGATCCTGTCCGAAATGCAGACCTTGCCTGCGCGCCTTCATTTGACGGAAGAACGGCAGGGCGCAAGGGCCGGAAAGCGGGGGGAGACGTGAAAAAACAGATCGAGGTCGAGATCTACGGCCAGAAGTACACGATCGCCGGGGAGGCGGATGAAGCGTACGTGAACAAACTGGCGCGGTATGTGGACGGAAAGATGCGCGAACTGGCCAAAACCGGGAAGGATCTGCCCACGACCAAGCTGGCCCTTCTGGCGGCCGTCAATATCACCCATGAGTTGTTTGAGCTTCGGAAGGACAAGCAGGCCAAAGAGAGTTTGATCGAGAAGAAGACCAAGGATTTAATCGAGAACATCGAAGAGCAGTTCGGGGATATGAA
>JACQHO010000091.1 GCA_016198945.1 Nitrospirota bacterium
ACCGCCGCCATTGCGATCCCGATGTATGTTTCGGACCTTCCCCGTCAAAAAACGAAGTCGGCCGCCCAAGGCCTTCTTGGGGACCTTCGGTTGGCCAGGGGCCGCGCGGTGGCCAATAATCAGCCATACCTGGTCTGCTTCGATGTTTCCAACAACAAGTACACCTTAAGACAGGAACCGTTGGGCCCGCCGTTCAACTGTACGGGGACGATCGAAAAAACGGTGGACTTTATAAAGAGCCATAACGGCGTCCAGTTCAGCGTTGGGGAGAGCGCCACACCCTGCACGGGCACGGCCGCCCTCGACGCGATCAATTTTGTTAGTGACACGGCGCGATTTAATCGTCTGGGCTCTTCCGTGGACGGAAACAACAGTTTTTTGAATGGGGCGGTCTACGTGACGAACGCAAAAGATCCCCGGAAACAGGTCTATTGCGTTCAGGTGGAAGGATCAACGGGAAGGTCGAAGCTCTGGAAATGGGAGGGCGGGAGCTGGCAATGAAGATGCGTAAACCACAACGGCTGGATTCTTCCGGCTTTACGTTGCTGGAGCTGCTGATCGCCATGGTGATTCTGGCCTTCGGTCTGATGGGGGTCTCCGGAATGATTCTCACATCGGTTAAAGGAAACGCCTTCGGGAATAAAATGATGCAGGCCACTTCGCTGGCTCAGGACAAGATCGAGGAGATGCGCAATAGAGACTATAGGGATTTATACAAAACCTGCGGGTCCGCCGGTTATCCGGTGGTCTGTGCCGATCCCCCGGCCAACATGGCGCTGGATGCGGCCGGGGTAATCTTAGTGGCAGCGAACGACGGCGGGACAAACGGGGATGAATTGACCGGAGGCGGGGGCGACGGATTCTGGACTTATAAATACGCCAGCCCTCCGGCCGCGAGTCCGCTTCCGGCCGGAATGACGTTGGTCTGGGGAGTGAAACGGAACTATCCACAGCCGAGATTGATCTGGCTGACGGCCTGTGTCGTCTGGGGCGGCACGGGCGCCGCCAACGAGTGCAACCTGGCGACTCATGCGAACAAAAACATCCATGTGGTTCGCATCGAGTCCGTCATGGGGAGTTTCTAACCGATCATCGGTCAGAAAAAAATAACCACGACTGTGGTTAAAGGTGAAACGATGAGCCGCACCCATCCAAAACCGTTGAAGAGACAACAGGGCGCCACATTGGTCGAGTTGCTGGTGGCCCTGCTGATCGCCGGTCTGGTTTTCGCCGGCGTTTACCAGATTTACATCAACAGCATACGGACCACCACTGTGCAGGAACAGGTGGCCGACATGCAGCAGACGGCACGGGTCGTGATGAATCAGATCATGCGCGAGCTCCGTCTGGCGGGTTATAATCCCAACCAACCGATGGGAGTGGAGGGGTTTCAAGGTCTGGTGACCAACCCGCTTGATCTCTCTTCGGGGCAGGCCTTCATCCTTGTGGGCGACTTCGTTCCGGACAACGCGACCGTTCCCGATACGGTGACCTATCGGATCGATAAAACCGATCCAGCCCATCCCTGGCTGACCCGGAAGTTGAACAATGATCCGGCAGTGAATTTCGGCGCCAATATCGACAACCTTGTCGTCACCTTTTATAACGCCGGAAACTGCCGCCTGGGGGATGTTGCATGCGCGGGGCTGGATGCAAAGGATGTAAGGCGCGTCACGGTTGAATTGACCGCGAGAACGGACCGTTCCGACAAGGATTTTAAAGATCCCGTGGCGATGGACGGCTACCGGCGGAGGAGATTATCATCCGACGCGATCCTGCGCAACATGGGCGGCCCCACAGACTCGACGCCGCCTCTCTGTCCCACCAACGTAACGGCTTCCATTACAGGCGGCTGTCGGATCGTTCGCGTGACCTGGACCCGCCCAAACGACATCGGGGGAGATCTGGCGGGGTACTACATTTATTACGATCAGGCCCCGATCAACACGAACACCTCGGCTTTCGTGAACATCACGGACGACCCGAATGTGACGAACTATTCGTACGATCTGGCCGTTTCGTCAGCGGGAACCTGGAATATCGGCGTGAGCTCGTATGACAGTTCAGGAAACCTGTGCGACAACAATGCCGCAAACGGTTACCCTCCGGCCGATCCCGTGATCCCAAGCGGGTCGCCCGTCATTATCGGTTCGCCGACGAGCATTCCTTCGCCGCCTCCCAGCCCGGTCGCCGATCCCGACGTCAATCAAGTGACGGTCCAATGGGGACAGGTGCTGACCTACACGGACGGCACCAGTCCGGTGGCCGGCCTGGCCGGGTATCGGCTCTACCGCGCCACCCTTCCCGACATGAGCGACCAGGTGATGATCGCGAACGAATTTGCGCTCCCCATCTCGGAGATCGTCGGCGGCGGGACGGACCATACCATTCAATATGTGGACAACGATTCCAATACCATTGTCGCCGGAAGCCCCTCGCCTCCTTTGAATTGCCAGATTTATTATTACCAGGTGACCGTGGTGGACCAATGCAGCGTCGAAAGCGCCCGCTCCACAGCCCAGAGCGCCAAGCCGGACGGGACCTTCACGCCGGGCGTCACGCCGCCCGACAACGGCCGGGCGCCGGCGCCGCCGGTGATCACTTATCTGGAGGCCGGGGACGACACCTCGACCGTCATTCTGGGATGGGCCGTGCCAGCGCCTTCGGCCAGCCAGAGCACGCCGGTGGGCGTGAGAATCTACTATCGCGTGGAAGGGGCAATCCCCTGGACGCTGTGGGTGGATCTTCCCATCGCCCCGCCGCTGCCCGCGAGCGGCACGCAGATCATCACCGGTTTGAGCACGAACACGAATTATGAGATAAAAGTTGCGGCCTACGACGATGTGGCGACGGCCTGCGGCGACGAGGCCGGCAGCACGATCGGGGATGTCTTTACCGGCGCCTGCGCCCCCCGGCTGGAGCCGGCAAAACAGGCGCACCGGATATATCCCGGAACCGCTATCGCGGGAGTGCCGGTGGCCACCGACAGTTCGGCCGTGGTCGGGCTGCTCAGTCCTTCCGCCGATCAATACATTACGTGGGTGGTGGACCCGGAGGACTGCACGCCGGATTCTTCGACCTTTGGCGATGAGGGGTTTGATTACAATGACCCGCCGGGTTATACCACAGTGGCTTCCACCTCCACCGGCTCGGCCCATGTCCAGTTTTATATCAACGATCCCGGATTCCCCGATAACAAGGCCGATACGCGGTACGGAACGGCGGCCACGGGGAACAATCCCGGAAACGTTTTTCGCGCGACGAACGACACCAACATTGATTACGCGCCGAGGGGGGGCGATGATTTCTATCATTTCCCGTCCGATCCGCTCAACCCGCTCCATCTGGACACCGCGTTGTTCTGCGACGCCTCGTACGACTTCAAGGTGATCGGGGTGGACGGCGAGCAGTATACCGCATCGGCCACGACGCAACTTGCGATCAAAAACGGCGGGATCGAGGTGGATGCCGCGAAGGGCGTCACGTCGGACATTACGACCACGGACGACTTTCACCACATTGTGCGGTTCGGGATCAAGAACACCAACCCGGTGAAGGATATGAAGCTGAACAAGATCACGCTGACATGGAAAAACCTCAATGCAGAGCTCGAGAAACTGGAGGTTCTGAAGGCCGATAAAACGACCGTTCTCGGGAAGTGGGATTCGTCGGGGGGAACGCCGTCCGGCCGTGTCGGGACCGGCACGGTGCTGACCCTTAATCCCGTGCCGACGCTGATGAAAGCCGACGGCTCCGGAACCGCCGATGAGGGCTACATTCGCCTGACCTTCAAGAATACGGTCGGAACGATTACCAGCAGCGCGGACATGCGGGCCCAGAATTCCGCCACGGACGAGGTGATCACGATCCTCAACCTGGATCAGCAGGATGCCGCCGCGCTCGGCTCCGACGGGATCTGCAGCACGACGACGGCCGGAGCGGTCACCGTTCCGAGGGATCCGACCCTCAGCGCGGCCGACACGGTGCAGAACCAGCCGGCGGCCTTCACGGCGCTGTCCCAGACGCGGTCGGATATCATTGTGCCGACCGGCGCGACGGTGACCGTGACGACCAAGACCACGCCGGGCCAGCCGGGATTAATGAAACTCTACTACATGGTGGACAACCAGGTGCTGGTCTCCGGCCCGGACCGGCCGGCGGCGGCGGGCGGCGGCGGAAATTACCCAAGCTCGGTCACGGGAGTATTCGACAACATCCAGAATGTCTGGAACTTTGTGATGCCGTCGAACCCGGACCAACTGATCTGGTTCTATCTTGAAGCCATGAACGGGAGCGTGGGTTCTCCGGAGATCATCGGCGACGGCGTGGGAAATGAAAACGGCGTTTGTGAGGACGGCGAGGCCTGCGAGACGACCGATCCGTTCAGCCGGAACTTCGATATCCATCCCGACTCGGGCGTCTTCACCTATGTGCAGTGCGGAACCTCGTTGCCGGTCGTCTCAATCACGAAGCCGTCCGCGAATTCCGGCGTCGGGGACCAGATCGTGAACGCGACCGTGACCACCACGATCCCGCTGGACGAGGTCGTTCTGACCGTGACGGACGACGCGAGCGCCCAAGGGGTGCCCGATTCCACCGGCGACAAGACGATGTGTTTCGGGACGGATTCCTGTTCAGGAACGCAGAACGGATCATCGCAGGGATGGACGACGACGTACGGCGCCGATTGCAGCAACGGCCTCATCGCCGGCTGTCCCAGGACAAACGTCAAACATTCGATCAAAGTGACGGCGAGGGACGTCTGCGGGCAGACGGGTTTTGCGACGAAGAACCTGAATTAAACCGCGAGGCGGGGCCGGCTCGACCGGCCCGGCCGCGGGACTTAAAGAACGAAGAACAATGAAACGAGGGGATAAGCCATGAAATCCAAAAACCTTCTCAAAAACGAACGGGGCCTGGCCCTGGTGGTGGCCCTGATGCTTCTGGTGCTTCTGACCGTGATGGGGCTGGCGGCGATCTCGACCACGACGACCGAAATGCAGATCACCTCCAACGAGCGTACGGACGCACAGGCCTTCCATGCCGCCGAAGCCGGGATCAAGGAGGTCCTCTATCGGACCGCCTTGTCGAGTGTGGGCGCGACCTCGATCGCGAACGGGGGAAGTTATGCGACGGTGGATGCGGTCACCTTTAATGCCGCGATAGGGGACCTCGGGATCGGGGATAATCCTGATCCGGACTGGGAGGTCAATGTCTATTTCGGCACGCCCCCCGCGGGCGCCAATAATGTCCGTAGCATACTCCCGGCCGCCGATCAGGCGAAGCTCAACTATGGGAAGAACGCACAGGGAAACCCCGATCCCGTGAATGTACGGTATGTGACGGAAGCGGACCTGCAGCAATGGGGGCTCGTCAATGCCGATCTCAATAACGATGGAGACTTTATCGATCTGGTCTATTATAACGGGGACGCCAACGACCCTCAGCGGGTTCCACCCAGCACGGCGGTTGGCGGAACGATTGATACCGCGCCTCCCACCGGCAGCAATATGAACATGGCGGTTCGGCTGGTGACGGCCAGGGGCCACAGCGGCCTGGCGGCGAAGCGGATCCGACTTGAGACGACGGGCTATCCGGTCAATCCTCAAGTGAGCGCCGCGCTCACGGCCGATATTCCGCTGACCTTGACCGGAAGTGGATTCATCAGCGGATACAATCATTCCGAGGACACAGCGAATACGAATGCGGACAAGAACAGCATCAACAGGCCTCTTTATGAGACCAACCTGTGCGATAATTACAACGGCGGGGCCGGAACCGGAGGGTGCGGGATGGCGACCGATCCGGACGTCGGCGCCACGGCGGAATATTCGGGCAAGGCCATGTCCAGCGGCCACAAGCCGGCGGTGGTCTCAAACGATCCGGTTACAACGCAGGGCGCTTTTGAAGGATGGGGCGGCTCGGATGATAATTCGGTCGGATGGAAAAAGGTCGATCCCGCCGTGACTTTTCCGAGCCTGGCGGCCTTGTTGGGCGTCGAACAGTCGGCCGTGGATGAGATGATTGCCGGCGCCAACACCAATCCGAACGCCTGTCCGTCGGGTGTCACCTACATTGACAATAAGAACAGCAACCAGAACTATATGCCGGCTCAGAACTGTCCGGCGGGGTCGGGCATTTTGATCGTGACCGGGGACATGAAGATCACGGCCCAGTTTGAATTCCGCGGATTGGTCTACGTCGAAAAAGACGCCGAATTGCGGGGCGGTTCCTGGATTCTCGGCGCCCTGGCCATCAAGGGGACCTCGACCCTCAAATCCAATGCCGGAAGCTCGACCGTTCTGTACAGCAAAAAGACCGTGGAAAATGTCGTCAAATCCGCGATGAGCAATGCGGCGCTGCCGTCCAACGTGCTGTCGTGGCGGGAGGACTGAAGTTCCCCGAAGGCATTTGACTTTTTCGGCCAAGGGTGTTATGACCTTATCGGAAAGGGGGCGCCCTTGGCCGAGCGGTTGGGTGAGTACCTGGTCAAAGCCGGAAGGATTACCGAAGGGCAGCTTGCCTCCGCGCTCGAACGGCAGGTGATGATGGGCGGGCGGCTCGGCACCAACCTCATCGAACTGGGTTTCCTCTCCGAGAACGACCTCACGCAGTTTCTGAGCAAGAAGTTAAAAATCCCCTCGGTCCAGGCGGCCGACCTGGATCACCTGGACAGTTCACTGACCCAGCTCATCCCGCGCGATCTGGCCCAAAAATACAACGTTGTTCCGATCAAACGCGACCGAACCGCCTTGAGCGTGGCCCTTCTGGATCCCACCGATCTCGAGGTCCTCGACGAACTCCGGTTTATCACCGGCTGCAGCATCAAGCCCCACATCGCCTCCGAGGCCCGGATCCGGTATGCGCTGGAGCGCTACTATCAAATCAGCCGCGATCTCCGGTACGTCTCGGTTCTGGACGACGAGCGAAAACGGGCGGGTCTCCGACTCGGAGGGGAGGCCGAGAAGTCGGGGAGAAAAGAGCCGTCCCCGGAAGAGTTGGAGGCCGCGATGCAGCAGGCCAAGGAAGACTGGGTCGAAATCCGGGACCGGGATGAGGCGATTGGAATATTTCTGAAGGCCGTGAATATTGTTCTGGATCGGGGCATTCTCCTGCTGGTCAAATCCGGAACGATCACGGGCTGGCGGGCCTTTCCGCTCTACCGTGAGGCCGAGGTGGGCCGCCTGGAATTCAAGCTAAGTCAACCCTCGCTTTTCAAGGACGTCGTGGCGGCCAAGACCTTTTACCAGGGACCGGCCCCGTATGATCCCACCTATCAGGGTCTGTTCCAAATGCTCGGCGGGGATCTCCCGAAAGAAATCCTGCTCATCCCGATCCTGATCAACGATCTGGCGGTGGCCGTGTTATACGGAGACAACCAGGTTTCGGGACGGCCGATCCAGACGCTCGGGTATATCCGAAAACTGTCGCAGAAAGTGGCGATGGCCCTGGAAGTTCTGATTCTGAAAAAAAAGATTCTGGAGCTGTAGGGAGGCTGCGGGTTCGCCATGAAGTTCCGAAAGCGGTTTTACATCCATACCATCCAGCGAAAGTACGCCCTTCTCACTTTTCTATTGTTGGCCGCCTACACGTTCGTCCTGGCCGTCGCTCTTTTTCTTCCGCCCACCTTGAAATTGATGGGGGAATCGCCGCTGGAAGAGCAGGCGCTTGCGGCGTCCCAGTTCATCGCTCTGAGCGACCGCCTCTGGCCGGCCATTCTGATCAGCGTGCCTATTTTCATGGTATTGAGCGTCTGGGTGACGCACCGGTTTGCGGGGCCGGTCTACCGTCTGGAGGAATCGCTCAAACAAATCGCCGGCGGCAATCTGGGCCTCCAGGTCCGTTTTCGGACGGGGGATGATCTTCAGGAACTGGCCGTTCTGTTGAACCAGATCATTCATCAGCAGGGGGAGGCGCTCCGAACGATTCAATCGGTTCACCAGCGGCTGCTCGAAGCCATGGCGCAGGTTCGAAGCAAGGCCGTCGCCCCGGACCAGCTCAACCAGATGCTGGAGCAGATCCAGATCCAGATCGAGCTGATCGAGACGCTCCTGCGAAAATTCAAGCTGGGTTCGCCCGCGCCGTCTCCGTTGCCCTCCGAAGAAAGCCCGAAAAAAGGCGCATGATCGGGAATCACCGGGAGAATCATGGAATGAGGGTCATCTGCCGCCCCGGCTCGAAACGAATCGGAGAAGCAATCCGGGGCCGCGGCGGCTTTACCATTCTTGAATTGATCATCGTGGGGGTGATTCTTGGAATACTGGCCGGCATCGCGGTTCCGGTCTATTTTACCTACCTCAAACGGGCCCGCCAGGTCGAGGCGCCGGTGGCACTGAATGATATCAAGCGGCTGGAGTCGGCCTATTTTGCATTCAACGGCAACTATGGCTCGCTTCAAGAGATCGGATACCGCCCAAGCCCGTCGCTTCGATACTTCAAGATCAGTCTTGAACTCGTTCGATCGTCCGGCGGTCAACCGGAAGGCTATAAGGCCACGGCCAGCGGCAACCTGGACAGGGATGATGACGAGGATATCTGGGTCATGACCCAGGATGGAATCCTTCAGCATGTGAAGGCCGATTAAGCCGGTTGGACCGGTTTGAGAAAGTTGTTTTGGAGAAGACGATCTTGATATAATCCTTCAAGGCCCCTCTGTAAAAAGGAAGCGAACCATTGGAAAAAACGATCAGCGTCCGCATCCGACTGCCGGCCGGGATTGAGACCCAGTCCCTGTTCGGGCAGTTCGACGACCACCTGAAACGGATCGAGGAAGCCCTCCATGTCCGGTTGACGGCCCGCGGAGAGGAGATTGTGATTCAAGGATCGGGCGGAGCCGTAAAAGGGGCCGAGCGATTGTTGAACGGGCTGACCGGCATTTTGAAGGAGGGGTTCGTGCTCCGGCCGCAGGACGTCCAATTTGCGATTGCGGCCTTCCTCGGAAACCCCGCCGTCTCGGTCAAGGGGCTTTTCCTGGACGCGATTCCGATCAGCACCAAGAAGCGGATGGTGGTGCCGAGGTCCGGGACACAACGAAGCTATGTCGAGGCGGTCGGAAAATATGACCTCGTCATCTCGATCGGCCCGGCCGGAACGGGAAAAACCTATCTCGCGATGGCGATGGCCGTTGCGGCATTGACCAAGCGGCAGGTGAGCCGGATCATCCTGGCCCGACCGGCGGTTGAGGCCGGAGAAAAACTGGGATTCCTGCCGGGGGATATGTATGCCAAGATCAATCCGTACCTCCGTCCGCTCTATGACGCGCTGTACGACATGATGGAGGTGGAGCGGGCGAATCGGTGCGTCGAGCGGGGAGAGATCGAGATCGCGCCGCTCGCCTATATGCGCGGCCGCACCTTGAACGACTCCTTTGTCATCCTGGACGAGGCGCAGAATGCGACCTCGGAGCAAATGAAGATGTTCGTGACGCGACTGGGCTTTAATTCAAAGGCCGTGGTGACGGGCGACATCACCCAGGTGGATCTGCCGACCGAGCGCACCTCCGGCCTGATCGAGATCCAGGAGATATTAGGCGAGGTCCCGGGAATCAAATTCGTCTATTTTACGGAGAAGGACGTCGTCCGCCATCGTCTGGTGCAGGAGATCATCAAAGCGTACGACCGGTATGAGGGGAAAGTTGGAAAAGGAAAAAGAAAATAAGTCCGGTCCTCTTTACCAGGACCCGGTTTATCAGGGCTATGCGCTGGGCGCGGTCGTCGTCCTGATCGCGGTGTATCTTCTGGCACCCTACCTCCTGTTCTATTCGCCGGAACTCACGATCGGCGAGATCGTTTCCCGGGACATCAAGGCCCCGACCAATCTCGAGCTGGTGGATAGCAATGCCACGCAACGCGCCCAACGACTGGCCGAGGGGGCCGTTCCGGTCGTGTACGATCTGGATCTTGAAGCGGTCCAGGCGCTGGACGAAAAAGCGGCCCGTGCCTTTCAGTCGGCGCGGGATCTGCCGGTCCGGGCCGAACCGTCCCGACAAAAACGGACGGGTTCGGCTGCGGATCAGGAGTTCCAACAGAAACTGGGGATCCGACTGAGCTCCGCGACCCTTTCCTTCTTCCAGGGCGTCGGGCACGGCGAGGAATTCGAAAACCGCGCGCGCCAATTCCTGCGCTCGGCCATGAGTCACGGGATTATTTCCGATCGGACCTTTGCGGCCGGTGAGAAGGAACGCGGGATCGTGATCCGGACGGTCGGGGAGCGGCAGGAGCAGTTTGTGAAGAACGCGCAGTCCATCCCGAATCTGAAGGAAGCCCAGGCCGCCGCGCGGGAATCGGCGTCGCAAGCCTTTCCGGAGGATCCGACCCAGGCGAGCGGGATCGGCGAACTGGTCTCAAAGCTCCTGATTCCGAATGTCACGCTCAACAAGAGCGAAACCGAATCCCGCCAGCATGCGGCCCGGGCATCCGTCAAACCGCTTTACTACAAGGTCAAAAAAGGAGAGCGGCTTTTCCGGGCGGGCGAGCGGGTGGCCCACGAGGATCGCCCGATCCTGCAGGAACTTTCAAAGTACCAGCAGAAGGGATTCGTCGCGCGCATCCTGGTCGGGCTGGCGATCCTGGTGACGGCGGTTCTGGCTATCCTCTACCTGGATATCCGCCGGTACCGCGCTCCCCTGACGCGCGATCTTCCGAAGTTGCTTCTTCTGGGAATCCTCCTGGTCGGAACGATCGCGGTCTCCAAATTTTCTTACTTTCTCATGACGGCCTTCGCCGATCAATTCCCGTCCATCGATCCGGCCTCGAGCATCTACGCGATCCCGGTGACGGTCGGCGCCATGCTGATCACCCTGTTGTTCGACACCCACCTCGGCTTGATCTTTTCCTTTGTGATGAGTCTGTTGATGGGGATCGGGATGCCGGAGGCGCCCGCCTATGCGCTTTATGCGTTCGTCGGAAGCGTCGTGGCCGTTTTCAGCGTGATCACCTGTCACCGTCGGACGCAGTTGATTCGGGCCGGCCTGGCGGTCAGCGTCGTGAACGTGATCCTGGTGAGCGCGATCAATCTTTTCGAGGCGTCCCCTTTGAACATGAAGACCGTCTTCGATCTTCTGTTCGGCGCGGGAGGCGGCTTGCTGTCCGGCCTGATCGTCTCGGGTTTCCTTCCGGCGCTGGAATCCCTGTTCACCATCAGCACGGATATCCGGCTGCTGGAACTGCTGGATTTGAATCACCCCCTTCTGCGGCGGCTTTCGGTCCAGGCGCCGGGAACCTACTATCACAGCATGATGGTGAGCAACCTCGCCGAGGCCGCGACCGAAGCGGTGGGCGAGAACCCCCTGCTGGCCCGGGTCTGCTGCTACTATCATGACATCGGAAAGATGCTCAAGCCCGACTACTACATTGAAAACCAGATGGGCTCCGCCAACCGGCACGACAAGCTCTCGCCCCAACTCAGCAGCCTCGTCCTGGCGGCCCATGTCAAGGAAGGAATGGATCTGGCCCGGGAGTATAAACTCCCCCAGGCGATCATCGACATCATTCCGCAGCATCACGGGACCCGGCTGATGAGCTACTTTTACAACCGGGCCCAGAAGGGCCGCGCGCCGGACCAGCCGCCGGTCAACGAGGCCGATTTCCGCTATCCGGGGCCGACGCCGCAGACCAAGATCGCGGCGATCATCATGATGGCCGATGCCGTTGAGGCGGCCTCGCGCGTCCTGGACAATCCGACCCCGGCGCGGATCGCGGCGTTGGTCGAGAAGCTGGCGACGACCATCTATCTGGACGGGCAGCTCAGCGAGAGCGACCTGACCCTCAAGGATCTGAAGACGATTCAACGGAGTTTTGTCAAAGTCCTGACCGGGCAATTCCATCAGCGCATCGAGTACCCCGGCATGGGGCTGCCGGATTATGGAGCATCGGAATATGACGATTCGGATCGCGAACCGGCAGCGCCGCATTCTCCTGCGGCCCGGACCCTACAAAACGTTGGCCGAAAAGGTTCTTCACAGGCTGGGGCGGTCTGACGCCGAGATCGGCCTGTCGTTCATCAGCGACCGCCGGATTCAATCCCTCAACCGGATCTACCGCGGCAAGGATCAACCCACCGACGTTCTGGCATTTCCGCTGGCGAATCCCCGCGACCTGAAAGGACGCGCGCCCTGTTTTCTGGGCGACGTCGTCATTTCGGTCCCGACCGCCCTCCGGCAGGCCCGGGCGCAACGCCACTCTCTTCGGCGGGAAATCGCCTGGCTGATGATCCACGGGATTCTCCACCTCCTGGGGTATGATCACGAGAAGCCGGACGAGGCCCGCCGGATGCGCCGCAGGGAGCAATCCCTTTTGCGTCAATGGGCGGCGACGAAATCGTAAGGGAATTTCGCGCGAGCGGTTTAATATCGGTTTTGACCGGAAAGGGGACGGCATGTTTCAGCGCTTGGGTCAGGCATTATCCAAAACCGGCCGGCGGCTTCGGCAGGGCATCGAGGATCTGGTTCTCGGAAAGAAAACGATCGATGCGGATCTGCTGGAGCGGCTGGAAGGAAT
>JACQHO010000088.1 GCA_016198945.1 Nitrospirota bacterium
CCACGATGGCCCGCCGCTTCCGCTCGAAGATCCGACGGGACTGTTCGTAATTTTTCACAATGAAGGTTCCCGCCCCGCCCGCGCAGCGATCGGAATCCCGCATCTCGACAAACCGCAGCCCGGGGACCCGGCGGAGCAACTCCCTCGGCTCTTTTGTCACCCCCGCCGCGCGGAGGTGACAGGACGAGTGATACGCCACGGTCCGCTCCGAATCACGGTCGGACGATTCCGGAAGTTGCATTCCGGACCGGATCAGATATTCCGTGAGATGGCTCACCCGCCCGGCCAGCTCGGCCGCCCGAGTCCGTTCCTTCTCATCCGTGAAGAGGCGGCCGTAATCCTTCAGCATGAAGGTGCAGGAGGCGCATCCCGTGACGACCGTTTCGTATCGAAGCAGGGAGTCCATGTTGAATCGCGCGCATTCCCGCGTCCGGTCCCGGTGGCCGTAGGTCTCGATCGGCGTTCCGGAGCAGCGTTGCCGGGGAAGCACGGGGCGGGCCCCCTGTCTCTCCAGAAGCCGGATCACGGCATCGCCCACGCCGTCGCGGAAGTAGTTGGCGGCGCAGCCGTGGAAGTAGGCGACGTTTCCTTCCGCGCCTTTCTCCTCGGTCAGCGCGGCGAACCGTTGGCGCAGCGTCCGGGTCGCCAGTCGGGGCAGGATAATGTCGCGGGAAAAGCGCGCGGTCGGCGAAAGGGGTTTTAAGACCAGACGGCTGAGCGATTCCAGAGCCGCCCGGCCAAGGGAGCGATCCCAGAGCGGTTGTGTCAGACCGGCCAGTTTTAGAAACGATTCAAACAGCCGCGGCCGCGCTTGAAGGGCAAAAATCCAGCCGGCCAGGCGGTTCGGATGCTCGGCCCGTTTTTCCAGAACATGGGTTGAAACATCAATGCCGGCGGGACAGACCGCGAAACAGGACTTGCAATTCACGCAGGCCTCCACGACGCGCGAGGCCTTCTCATGCGAATAGTCCGGCGCGGTGAGGATATGGAACCAGCCGCGGGCTCCGTTGGACTCCTCTTGCGAAACGTCGTACACGGGACAGACGGTGTTGCACTTGCCGCAGGTGGCGCAGGGTTTCGTCAGCCGCTCGGCGTCCAGATGGGTCGTGAAGGGGACGTCGGTGAGTTTGACGCCCGGATTGAGGATCCGGTCGGGATCAAAGATCTGTTTGATCTTGATGAAAAGCGCGTAGATCTCTTCTCCGTACAGCTCCCGAAGAAACTCGCCCCGCACCCGGCCGTCGCCGTGCTCCCCGCAGAGGGAGCCCCCGAATTGATGGATCACGATCGAATGGATCTCCTTGGAGATGGCCGCCATCCGGCCGACGTCCTCGGGATTTTTCATGTCCATGAGCGGATTGATATGGGCGTTCCCGTCGCCGATATGGCCGTAGATCGCCACGGGAATTTCTTTTTCCTTGAAATAGGAATCCAGATAGGCGATCAGTTCCGGGAGACGTCCGGCCGGGACCACGACGTCATCCACAAAATTGATCGGTTTCTTCCGGGCGTCATGCCGATACAGGCTCGGGTAGATCGCCTTGCGGACTTTCCAGAGCGCCTCCTGCTGTTCCCGCCCCTGGGGTTCATCGCTCCGGGCCACCTGGACCGGACAGCTGAGCCGGTAGGCGCGGGTCGTCTTCCGGACGCGCTCGATCGGCTCCTCGATCGGCTCTTCATCGAACTCGACCAGCAGCATGGCCGCGGCCTCCGGAGGAACGCCGAAGCGACTTCTCCCGATCAGGTTGAGCGAGCTGGCGTCCATCAGCTCCATGGCGCTGGGGCGGAAGGGAAGGAAGGCGTTGACCGCATGCCCGACCTCATCCAGCCGGTTGAAATAGACCAGCGCCGTCGCGGTCCGGGCCGGCCGGTCGATCAACTTGAGACGGGCCTCGGTCATGAATCCCAAGGTGCCTTCGCTTCCGATAAAGAGTTTCGCGAGATCGAACATCCCCTGGTCCAGCCGGTCGGCCATGTCGAAGAGGTTATAGCCGCTGCTGTTTTTAGTGACGCGGATCCGATGTTGCTGGATCAGCGGTTGGTTGTTTTTCAGGAGGGCGTGGAGATCGCGGAGGCGCGCATGCCCGTCCGTCAGGCGTTCAAATTCGGGACGATCCACGGGATACGGGCGCGCGGAAAGCGCCCGGCCGTCGGACAGGATCACGCGGATCTCGTGAACATTGTCCTTGACCGCCCCGTATTTGAGCGTGTGAGGGCCGGCCGAATTGTTCCCCAGCATCCCGCCGATTTTGCAGACCTCGCCGCTCGAGGGATCGGGGGCGAAAAAAAGACCGTGGCGCTCGAGGTCCCGATTGAGCTCGCCGTAAATCTTTCCGGGCTGGACCCGGACCCATTTTTCATCGCGGTTTATTTCAAGGATGCGGTTCATCCCCGAGAATTCCAGGATGATGCCTTCCCCGATCGCGTTGCCGGTCAGGTTTGACCCGCCGGCCCGCGCGGTCAGCGGAATCTGATTCTGCCGGCCGTATTCGATGACCTTCTGCAGGTCGGCCTCATTTTTGATCAGGACGACGGCCCGGGGCTCCAGGCGGTAGATGCCGGCATCAATGGCGTAGGCCGTGAGCGTCGGATAGTCCGAGAGAACCTGGGTGGTGTCCAGCAAGCGACGAAGATCGGCGGCGATGGGCGGGGTCGGGTTGGACATGGCGGCATTATAACAAGACCGAGACGGGGGTGCAATGAAGAGAGCCGGCGCCGACTACTTTAAGCGTGCCGCGCCGGCGGTGTCGATCA
>JACQHO010000089.1 GCA_016198945.1 Nitrospirota bacterium
CTCCGGCAGAATCCGCGGAAGATTTCCGGTGATGCCCCCGCCGGTGATATGCGCCAATCCCTTGATCTCCACCTCGCGGGTCAAATGAAGGATCGTCTTGACATAAATTTTGGTCGGCGTCAAAAGCTCGTCGCCCAAACGATGGCTCCATCCCTGGATCGGATCCGTGACTTTATGACCCGCCACGTCAAACGCGATTTTTCGAGCCAGCGAATAGCCGTTGCTGTGAAGGCCGCTGGAAGCCAGCCCGATCAGGACGTCACCCGCTTTGATCCGGCTTCCATCAATGACGCGGCTCTTTTCGACCACGCCCACCGCGAATCCGGCCAGGTCGTAAACCCCCTCCGGATAAAAGGACGGCATCTCGGCCGTCTCCCCGCCCAGCAGGGCGCATCCGGCCAGTCGACAGCCCTTGACGATTCCCCGAATGATCTCGACCGAGGTTTGGGGCTGGAGCTTGCCGGTCGCAAGATAGTCCAGGAAGAAAAGCGGCTCGGCGCCGGTCACGACCACGTCATTCACCGACATCGCGACCAGATCGATCCCGATGGTGTCGTGCTGGTTCATCTGGATCGCGATCTTCAGTTTCGTCCCCACCCCGTCGGTGCCTGAAACCAGAACGGGCTCTTTGTATTTTTTTGCGTCCAGTCCGAACAGTCCGCCGAATCCGCCGATATCGGCCAAAACCTCCGGACGGAAGGTGGAGCGAACCAGGGGCTTGATCGTCCGGACGAATTCATCGCCGGCCTCGATATCGACCCCCGCTGTTTTGTAGGTTAGACGCGGCATGAGTAAAGATCCGAAGGTTGAACAACCGCGGTTATCATACAAGAAAAATTCACAAAGATCAATCTCCCAAAAAATGAGGCACGACGCGTCCGGCGTCGTGCCTCATCATAAGATAAATAAGTTACTATTTCTTTTCCATCTTCATTTCCATGACCTTGATGGACTTCGCATGTCCGTTTGCGTCGTCCACTTCGACATGGACTCCGGCCTTGACCTCTCCGGTTTTTTGAGTCGAATTGTCAAAATGGATCCGGTGCTCCTTCCCGTCCTTGTCCTTGACGACATAGAACGAGCCGTCAATCTTCGTCAGCTCGCCCATGACCATTCCGGCCCAGCTGAGACCGACAAACGAAAAAACGGCAACCGCCGTAATCATGCCTGATACGATCCGCTTCATCATTCTCACCTCCCTTCGGTTTGTTGGGGGTCCCTGTTACGATAAGCCTACTTCTTCTTTTTACTTTTCGGTTTGGCGGCCGGCTTTTTGGCCGCAGGTTTCGCCGCTTTTTTCTCAAGCTCCGCGACCTTGGCCTTCAGGCCGGTGTTTTCCTTCTCAAGATCGGCGACCCTTTTCTTCTGTTCGTCCAACTGCGCAGTCAGTTGGCTCATCTGGGCCATCATGGCCGGCTTCTCTTTATTTAAGACGTCCACCTGCTGCTTCAGCCGGGCGTTTTCCTCCTTCATTTTTTTTGATTCGCATCCCGACAGAACCGGAAGGAACAGAACTGAAAAAATCACGGCCGACAGGATCGTTTTACGCATGCGATTCACCTCCTCTCAACAGGCTTAGGATGGAATGAGTGTCGAAAGTATATCCCTGCGTACGACAAAATTCAACTTTTAATGCAACCGCGCGGTTCCGCCCTACCATTCATGATCCTCGGTCGGGCTCAGTCCGAGACAGTTCAGAACTTCACGAAACCCGATTCTCCCTTCACGGATCAATCGGGGGGGATGAAGCGTGACATCCACGATGGTGGACTCCGGCCCGCCCGGAGCGGCCCCTCCGTCCACAATGAGATCGATCTGCGGACCCAGGGTTTCTTCAACCGTCCCGGCCAGAGCGGCTCCGGGCTGCCCGGAACGGTTGGCGCTGGTGGCCGTCAGAGGTTGACCGGCGGCCCGCAGGAGCTGAAGCGCGACCGGATGCGATGGAATCCGGATTCCGATTTTCCCGGTCCCGCCGGTCAGCGCGGGAGCGATCCGTGACGAGCCTTTAAAAAGAAGGGTTAACGGTCCCGGCCAGAATTTCCGGATGAGACTTCGCGCGTCATCCGAAACGGCAAGGACGATTCCTTCGGCCCGTTTCAGATCGTCAATCACAAGAAGAATCGGCTTTCCCGGATCCCGGCCCTTCACCGCAAAGAGCCGCTCGACCGCGGAAGCATTGAACGGATCGACCCCCAGTCCATAAAAGGTTTCCGTCGGAAAGGCGACCACCCCTCCGGACCGGATCACCCGAACTGCTTCCTGAACCGTTTCGGGATCAGGATGCAGCGGGTCGATTTTGACGACCCGCCCTTTGGATCCGTCTTGCATTGGCTTCAACTTCTTCCTCAAGCCGCTCTTTGTATCCCTTGATTTTACGCGATAACTGCTTATCGCCAATTCCTAAAATCTGGATCGCAAGGATGCCCGCGTTCTTGGCCCCGGCTTTGCCGATCGCCATCGTGGCCACCGGCACCCCGCCCGGCATTTGCGCCGTTGAAAGAAGGGCGTCCAGCCCCTTCAGAGAAGATGAATCGATTGGAACGCCGATGACGGGCCGGGTTGAATGCGCGGCCACGGTCCCGGCCAGATGAGCCGCCCCGCCCGCGCCCGCAATGAAGATCTCGACTCCTTTCTTCTCCGCCTCCGAAATATACCGCCGCGTCCAGTCCGGAGAACGATGGGCCGAGGTGATCGCCATCTCATGCGGCACGCCGAACTCCTTCAGCACCTTTGCGGCCTGCTCCATGACGATCAAGTCGGATTCGCTGCCCATCACAATGCTGACCAGGGTCTTCTTCACGTTTCAGTCTCCTTTTATTACCGGCATCCGCGTACTATAATCCCACGGCAGGCATGGGTCAAGTTTTGACGGTGTTCAGAGATCGGGCTGAAAGGATCCAGCCAATCCCTCCCAGAACACTGGTCGCTGTAATCAGGATCAGCCAGAGGATGGCAAAGGCCAGAGCCTCCGAAGCGCCCACCCCGGTTTGAGCCAGGAAATAGACATAGGCGCCTTCACGGACGCCCAGGCCGTTCAGGCTGACCGGAAACATCCCGGCCACCGTCACCAGCGGCGTGAAAACGAAATAGAACCCCCAGGGAATCTCGACACCCACCGCCCGACCGATGAACATATTGATGAATACGACGGACAACTGGATGAAGAAGGAGGCCGCCAGAGAAGCCGCCATGAATCTCGGATGCTCCCAATACCGATATGGAATCTCAAATCGGCGGAAGGACCGGGGAAAGGCGAAGGGAATGATCAGGCCGATAAGGAGAAGAACGGCCCCTCCGAGGGTCAGGGCGGTCATCCAGGTCGGGATGACGACCGCGTTTCCCAACAGGGCGATCGCGGCAATGCAGATCAAGGCGACCATGCCGCTGACGCGGTCCGCCAGGATCGTCGTCATGGCGCGCAGGACGTCGTTTCGATTATCCGCCAGGTAATAACACCGGCTGAGATCCCCCCCGATCGACGTGGGAAGAAAGAGATTAAAAAACAGGCCCGCGAAATAATAGGATGCCAGCCGGCCGTACGCATGCGCATACCCCTGGACATGGACCATGAGCCTCCAACGCAGGATTCCCATGAACTGCAGGAATACGAAGGCGAGGAGGGCCAGGCCGAAATAGCCGCCATGGAGGTTTCGTAACGAATCACCGACGGATCGAATATCGACCTTCGAATATAGATAGGCCAGCAATCCCAGACTGACAACCCCTTTGACGAGGGTCATCAGCATTCGACGGTAACGTGGAAGCGGCGCCGGTTCCCTGGATGGAACCTCGTCCCTAAAAACGGGCAGCCAGGACATCCCTGCACCCCTCTCCACGGGTCCCCCGATTAAAGACCAATGCCTTACTCATCAAACCCTATCTTTTCACGAAGGATATAAAGCGGGCGGCCCTTGACTTCATCATACGTCCGTCCGAGATATTCGCCCATCATTCCCAGAACGATCAACTGGACCCCGGCCAGGAACAGAACCGCCACCATCAGGGAGCCCCACCCGTGGGTCGGAAAACCGAGGAGTTCGGTCTGGTCAAAGAAAAAACGGCCGAAGATCACAAAAACCCCGAAGAAGAAACTCAGGACCGAGACGATCAGCCCGAGATAGATCGCCAGGCGGAGCGGCGCGAATGAGAACGAGGTGACGCCGTCCCAGGCCAGTTTGAGCATTTTCCCGAGGGGATACTTGGTGCTGCCGGCATACCGTTCCGCACGGGGATACAGAACCCCCGTCTGGCGAAAACCGATCCAAAGGGTCAGCCCGCGGACAAACCGGTGACGCTCCCCCAGCGACCGGAACGCCTCCACGGCTTTCCGATCCAGGAGCCGGAAATCGCCGGCGTCCATCGGAAGGTCCAGGTTCCCGATCGTCCGCATGATCCCGTAGAAAAACCTCGCCGTCGTCCGTTTGAACCAGCTGTCCACCTCGCGGCTCTCGCGCACGGCATACACCACTTCGTACCCGTCGCGCCATTTCTCAAGCAACCGCGGGATCGTCTCGGGCGGATCCTGAAGGTCGGCATCGATCACCACGACCGCATCCCCCTTCGCATGGTCCAGGCCCGCCGTCAGCGCGATCTGGTGGCCGAAGTTTCTGGAAAACTGCAGCGCCCTGACGGACTTGTCCCAGCGGACCAGGTCCGAAAGAATCTTCGCCGTCCCGTCGCGGCTTCCGTCATCCACAAAAATAATCTCGGTGCCCGATAACCCGTGGAGGTCCTTGATCACCTCGTGAAGCCGCTTGTAAAATTCCGGCAGGACGGCCTCCTCGTTGTAGACCGGCACGACGATGCTCAAACGGGGCTTGTCCGGCGTTGTCATGCGGAACCCTCCGTCGCTTTCAGACCTTTCAGACCGATGTCCATCCGGCAATGCATTCCTTCAAACCGGATCCGGCTGATCGCCTCGTAGACCCGTTCCCGCGCCTGTTGAAAATCATCGCCGACGGCCGTGACGCCCAGCACCCGCCCGCCGGCGGTCACCAATTCTCCATCGAGGAGCTGTGTCCCGGCATGAAAAACCACCACGCCCTCCCCGACCTCGGCACGATCGATGCCCGTAATCGGCCGGCCGGTTTCGTAGGTGGCCGGATATCCTTTTGCGGTCAGCACGGCGCAGACCGAAACGGCCGGACGCCACCGCACGCGGACCCGATCCAGAACACCGGACGCCATCGCATCGAAGATCTCGGCCAGATCCGTCTCAAGCCGCGTCAGGATCACCTGCGTCTCGGGATCCCCGAATCGCGCGTTGTACTCCAGCACCTTCGGACCCTCCGGCGTCAGCATCAGGCCGACGTATAAGATGCCCTGATAGGGCCTCCCTTCCCGAGCCAGACCGTCAAGGGTCGGCCGGACGATTTCACGCAGCACTTGTTGCTGCAGCGCTTCCGTCAGAACGGGCGCGGGCGAGTAGGCGCCCATGCCGCCCGTATTCGGTCCACGATCCTGATCAAAAACCCGCTTATGATCCTGCGAAGTGACCATCGGAACGATCGTCTTCCCGTCCGTGAAAACCAGAAAGGAGGCCTCTTCACCCTCCAATAAATCCTCGAGGAGAACCCGGTTCCCCGCCTCGCCAAACGCCTTCCGACGCAGGATCAGGTCAATCGCCTGAACCGCCTCGGCCTCATCCTGTGCGATGATGACCCCTTTGCCGGCCGCCAGCCCGTCCGCCTTCACCACCATGGGAGCCCCATGCTCCTTGATATAGAGGATCGCCGGTTCCGGCTCATGAAAAATACGGGCCCGGGCGGTCGGGATTCGATGGCGCTCCATGAAGGTTTTTGAAAAGGCCTTGCTGGCCTCGATCTCGGCGGCCTTCTGCGGCGGTCCGACAATCCGGAGGCCGGCCTCACGAAAACGGTCGACGATCCCCAGGGTCAGCGGAAGCTCCGGCCCCACCACTGTCAGATCTATCGCCTTCCGTTTCACAAACGCCGCCAGCCCTTCGAGATCATCCGTCTTGATCGGGACGCAACGGGCCAGCCGGGTGATTCCGGGATTGCCCGGCGCGCAGAAAAGGGCCTCCACCCGGGGGCTCTGGGACAACTTCCAGACCAGGGCATGTTCTCGACCGCCGCTTCCAATGACGAGGATTTTCATAGGAGGAAAGACCGCTGTAGGGGCGAACGGCCGTTCGCCCCTACTTAAAGAGGTGAAACGTTAATTGTAAAACATCAATGCCTGAAATGTCTCATGCCCGTTAAGATCATCGCCAACCCGTGCTCGTCCGCGGCGCGGATCACCTCTTCGTCCTTGATCGAGCCTCCCGGCTGAATCACGGCCGTAATCCCGACCTTGGCGGCCTCGTCCAGACCGTCCCGGAATGGGAAGAAGGCGTCCGAGGCCATCACGGTCCCGGCCAGCGGCGACTGAGCCTTCATCGCCGCGATCCTCACCGAGTCGACGCGGCTCATCTGGCCGGCCCCGATTCCGATCGTCCGTCCGGGCCTGGCGTAAATGATCGCGTTGGACTTGACATGTTTGCAGACGATCCAGGCAAAGGCCATCGCGTCGTACTCGTCCTCCGTCGGCCGGCGTTTCGTGGCGACCTTCAACTTCCGCACGTCCTCGATCCGGCCCAGGTCCCGGTCCTGAAGAAGCAGTCCTCCGACCACCCGTTTCATGTCCATACCGCCCCTACGGTCCCGGGTTTCCTTCAGCGCGGTGCCCGCGTCCAACAACCGGAGGTCGCGCTTTTTCTTGAAAATATCCAGCGCGCTTCGCTCAAAACCGGGGGCGATCACGATCTCCACAAACATTTTGGCGATCTCTTCGGCCGTCTCGGCGTCCACGGGCCGGTTGAAGGCGATCACGCCGCCGAAGGCAGAGACGGGATCGGTGGCGCGCGCCTGGGTGTAGGCTTCGAGGAGCGTATCGCCGGTCGCCACGCCGCATGGGTTGTTGTGCTTGATGATGACGGCCGCCGTTTCGTCGAACTCCTTCGCCAGCTCCAGGCCGGCGTTGGCGTCCAGAAAATTATTGAACGACATCGCCTTCCCCTGAAGCTGTTTGGCCGTCGCCACCGAAGGCTCGGAAACCTGGAACTCCCGATAGAAGGCCGCCTGCTGATGCGGATTCTCCCCATAGCGAAGATCCTCGACCTTTTCAAAATGAAGCGTGAAGAAGCCTGGGAAGCGCACCCGGTCGGCCTCCTTCGCATGGCTCTCAAGATAGGTCGAGATGACGCTGTCGTAACGGGCGGTATGCGCAAAAACCTTTTTCGCCAGCGCCAGGCGGGTTTCCTTTGAGACGGATCCGTTGCCGCCTCGAAGTTCCTCGAGGATTTTGGGATAATCGTGCGGATCCACGAGGACCGTCACATGCTCGAAGTTTTTGGCCGAGGAGCGAAGCATGGCCGGGCCGCCGATGTCGATATTTTCGATCGCCTCCTCGAAGCCGCAGTCCGGTTTGGAGACGGCGGCCTCGAACGGATAGAGATTGACGGCCACGAGATCGATCGGCTCCAGACCGTGCTGCTTCATCTGGGCCAGATGCGCCGGATCGTCGCGCCTCGCAAGAATCCCCCCGTGGACCTTGGGATGGAGCGTTTTGACGCGGCCGTCCAGCATCTCGGGAAACCCGGTGAATTCGGCGACGTCCTTGACCGGAATGCCGGCCTCTTTCAGAGCCCTGGCCGTTCCGCCGGTGGACAGGATCTCGACCCCCATCGCGGCCAGTCCCTTGGCCAGATCCACCACGCCCTCTTTATTGGACACGCTGATCAGCGCCCGCCGAATCTTCATCTCACCCTCGCCGTGCGTTCATCTTATCCCAGACTGAACCAGTATCGCAAGCCGATCGCGATGATCCCAACGGCCACCGAAAAGGCTGTTCCACCCTCGCTGTTTTCATGAAACCACTTCCAATTCCAACGTCCCGTTCCGCGGCCCGCGTAGGGACGGAGATTCGGAAGATAGTCCGGAACGGCCCGATCGTAATCCACCCAAGCCTGGCCGAAATGCTCAAACAACCGCTGCCCTTCACGCTTTTTCTTGAACGGGGCGTAATAGATGAAGAAGATCGCCAGACCGACCAGCAGAAGGTAGGGATTTCTCGCCATAAAACAAAAACCGATCAGGATCAAAAGCGTTCCAAGATAAAGCGGGTTTTTTACGTAGGCATACGGCCCGGTCGTGGTGACCTCTCTTGTCTTTTTCAAATGGCCCGCCGCCCAGATCCGCAGCGCCTCCCCGGCCAGGACGATGACCAACCCCGAAAGAAGCCAGCCCGGCGTCGGCCGGGCAAAAATCAACAGAAAAACCAGGGATAGATAAACTGGAACCGTCTTGACCGTCACGCGCCTGAGTCGCTCGACGATGAGTGTCGCCATACGATGAACCTCGTATAAAAAGTGTCGGTAGAATATCAGATGGACGACGGGAATTCAAGGAGGAAATGGGCGAGGCGATTCAGGATGAATAACCACCACACGCTCCCGCACGCGAGGCCGAAAGGGACGGGATTTCTCCAGGTCCGACCCGACTGCCTTCACGAAGAATGGAGCGCGATACGGTTGCCTTCGCTGTCCTCGATGATCGCCCGGAAACCATAAGACCCGATCGGATGCTTCGGTTGGACCACCTTGCCCCCGTTCGGCTTCACCGCTCCAACGGCCTCGTCCAGCCGTCCCTGCACGTTGAGATAGATCCGCGGCCCGTTCGACGAAGGACGGTTCTCGTCGCTTTGAACCAGACAGCCGCCGATCTCGCCCTCTCCGAACGGGAGCAGCCCGATCGATCCCACGGGAAATTTCTCCTTTTTCACCGCCGCGCCGAGCACCGCGGAATAAAACCGGATCGCCCGGTCCAGGTCCGTCACCGGAATATCACACCAAACAATCTGATGCGCCATGATTTCCCCTCCCCGTCTTTATCTTAGAATATTCCTAAAATTATCTCCCGCGCGCGAAGCCGGAGTGTGGCCTATTGTGTAGAATTTTAGTCCGACCCGGCCAGCAGACCTCGTTAATATTTCATGATGATGAACGCTTTATTTTATGGTATAATGTTGCTATGTCTAAGAAGCCGCTCATCGAAACGAATCCTTATCTGAAAGATCCCAAGCAGCGACGAGCTTTAATCTATACAACCGTCACTTCCTCTACCGCCATCGAGACCGGCCATACCGTTGTAGATCGAACAATTCAGCCCTCTCCATCATTGGAAAAAGCTATCCACGCGGCCGAATCCGAAGAGACTTATCGACCACGCCGCTAAACAGCCTTTCCATCGGCTTATAGTCACGATCCAGACCTGCTCGCACAGCGCCAAAATAATCCTTCCGCCTACGACCTTTAAGCACACCGAAATCCAAAAGGGGCAGACCGGCCTGTGACGCCATCAGGTTGGCCAATAGACGGGCAACACGACCGTTTCCTTCCCGGAAAGGATGGATCAGTATCAATTCGGTATGCACAATAGCCAACGCTTCAATAACCTCGCTCCTTGAATCAAAACGACATGGCGTGAACTTGCAAAGCAGGTCCTTTTCAAACTCGGTCATCAGTTGGGGGATCTGTCCTGCCGCGGCAAATGGGAGATCCGCTTTGGCCAAGTTCACCCGCCGATACCGACCCGCCCACCCATAAATAGGTCCCAGCCATATCTTGTGAATCTTGCAGACATCGTCCGCCGTGAAACAATGATTCTCATCATAAATTTGGAGCAGCTCTTCGAGCGCACGGATCTGTTCTTGCTGCTCAATCCGGTCCATCTCGCGTTTGGACTTAATGCCCAATAAATTCTTGAGCACCTGTCTACGAGATCCCGGCTCAACTTGGGCCTCCACCAACCCGGACACATCATATCGTTTAGCCTTCGTCAATAGATCGCCTCATTACTAAGAACGATTCACGCCCCCCGCGCGCGAGGCTGGAGGGGAGCAAAGAACTTTACTCAGGTCTGATCCAAACCGTGCCAGAACCCTGCTTAAAATCGGCTTCCAATAAAATCATGGGATTACCTTCCAAAAGGTGACAGGCACTTTTCATTAAAGGTGACAGGCACTTTTCATTGGGAGCAGCCCGATCGATCCCACGGGAAATTTCTCTTTTTTCACCGCCGCGCCGATCACGGCGGAATAAAACCGGATCGCCCGGTCCAGGTCCGCCACCGGAATATCACACCAAACAATCTGATGCGCCATGATTTCCCCTCCCCGTCTTTATCTTAGAATATTCCTAAAATTATCTCTACCACTAAGGCCGGAACGGGGCCGAAATTTACCCAGGTCCGACTCGGTCTACGGCCCCGTTCAAGTCATGTCCGTTTGGTTACGGTGCGTTTGGCGCGGTACGATGCGGTTGCTTCAGCCGTATGCATCCCGGTCTCTTTTCCGGCGGGTTCGAACACGACACGGACCTTGGCATGCAGTGCTTCCGCGACACGGCGCAGTGTGCTGAGGGAGTGACCTTCGTAGTCGGGGGACTCCAACCGGCTGACATGCTGCTGTGTCGTCCGGAGGAGCTTCGCAAGATCCTTCTGGGACAGACCGGCCTGCTCGCGAAGGGCCGCGATTTGCAGCGCCACATCCCAGGCCTCGCCCGCGCGCTTAAATCGCGCGGCGAATGCCGCATCCTTCAACTGGTCTTCGAGGTATCGATCAAAATTTGTTTTTTTCATTGTCCGACTCGTTTCCGCCAATCGCGCATCCGTTCCCGTGCGGTTTCGATGTCGCGGGCCGGAATGGTCCGGCTTTTGTTGCGGATGCCGTGCACCGCGACGATCCGGCGATTCTTCGCGAAAAACCACA
>JACQHO010000090.1 GCA_016198945.1 Nitrospirota bacterium
ACTCCGACCAGTCCGGGATGCGCACGCAGCGACGCGATCGTCTCATCCGTCTCCATCCGGGCGGCCAGGGTCCGGCCGTACTCGTATGGGATCGTCTCAAGAAGGGTCTCGACAATCACCGGGCATTTCCGGTCGTACCCCAGCAACACGGTGTGCCGGGCCGGATCCCACATCAAGGCAAGTGGAAATATTTGACAGTCGAGGGGACGGTCGTCATAAATCCGGCATCCGTTTGAAGCCGGATCAAAGGCGGGGCAGATATAGCCTTCACTGGTCGGATGAGGGATCAACTCAATCCGGCAACCGTCGGGATCCGAAAATCGTTCCGGCGGAATGCCGAGTCGAATCGCCTTTCCGATCTCCACCGCCGTGAAGTACGGCGCCAGCGGACTGTCTTTTTCCGGAAATCGACAGCAAATGTCGCATGCCAGGCAGCGGGAACTGGGAATCAGTTGGGGAAGGACGGAATCGGGACGGGTTGATTTCATGATCGGAAATTGTTATCATTCAGGCCATGCCCGCCCGGGCCCGCCGGACCGCAGGAACATCCCGGCCGACACAAAAAGGAGACGCCGGTGTGGATTTCAACATTTCGGATCATTGCACTCTTCTCGGCCGTGTGCTTCACGCTTGCCGGACATCCGCTGAAGGCCGCGGAGCCGCCCGAAGAAAAAGACGGGCTGCTTGTAAAAATCCTTGAAGATTCCTATCAGGCCTCCTGCAACGACGTGGACCGTCTCCGGGACTATTACCGCCCGGACGCACAGATCATCCACGACGGACGGCAGACCACGCTGGATGAAACGATCAAAGAGATCAAAGAGTCCATCCGGCCCCTGCAGGACCTGCGCTGCACCTATCAACCCCGCGTGAAGACCAGCCGGATCGGCGCCGAGATCGCCTACCTCATTGTCCGCGAAACCATCCGCCTCGCGGCGCGCTCGGTGGAACCGCGGGATATCCATCAGATCTGCAGCTACATCTTCGTGAGGGACGGATCACGATGGAAGATTGTCACGGATCATTGTTCCACCATTCCCGGAGAAACCGTGTAATCACCTCCGGTCCCGGAAAGCGGATCTGGATTTTCCCCCGATTCTCAAAAAAGGTCGACCATAAACGGGAAGGATCCTCGGAAAAGACCGATGACGGATCCGCCTCCGCGCTAATCCAATCCCCGCGGGCGAACTCCCGGTCCAACTGACCCGGCGCCCATCCGGAATAACCGGCGTAGATCCGGATCGTCCGGTCGGGGTCCGGATTCCGCAAGGCATTCGACAGTATTTTTGAATCGGTCGTAAAATAAAGATCCTCCAGCACGTTCTGAGCGCCCGGGAGCGACTCCGGGGAGCGCAGAAGGATCAGCATGAGATGGGGGTTGACCGGGCCGCCGAAATGAACCGGGGTGGACATTTTTTTAATCCCCTCCAGATTGGGAAGGGCCCGGTCGGGCGCAATGTGGGTGGATCGGTTGATGATTAATCCCGACGCACCCTCCTCCCCGTAGGTCACCAGGAGAACCACGCTCTGAACAAAATTAGGATCGCGCAGGTGGGGAGCCGAGAAGAGAAAGACCCCCTTCCTCAGGGGCTCGCCGATCCGGTCCGGGTCGGCGGCATCGGCGGGGGATCCCGCCGTCACGCGGAGAAGGATGAAGAGCGCGATTGAAAGATAACGCATACGCTTCCGGCGGTCGAAGCAATCGGGCGGGCGGTGAACGAAAAAGGCGAGATTACACGGAAACCGGGTTATCGACCACGGTCTCGACCGCCGCCGTAGCCTCCGCCCCCGCCTCGGCCGTAGCCTCCGCCGCCGCGTTCCCTTTTTTCCTGGGGACGGGCTTCGCTGACGACCAGGTTTCGATCCTTAAAACTCTTCCCGTTGAGCATCTCGATCGCTTTTTGGGCATCTTCAGAAGAACTCATCTCAACGAAGCCGAATCCCCTCGGACGCCCCGTTTGATTGTCCGCGATAATTTTTACGGACGCAACGGATCCGGCTGTTGAAAACAACTCTTGGATCTCTTGCTCCGTGACTTGATACGAAAGATTGCCGACATACAGCTTAGCGCCCATCCGATTCTCCTTTGGCCCCGAATTACCTTTGAAGGATGATTCCGGCCGTTGCCGCCCGGAACCTCAACGATTGCCACCTACTATGCTACAGACAAACTTTATTGTCAAGAGGAAAACAGCGCCTTATGTTCGTCCACGCGGCCGGAAGAACCGCGACGACAACGTCCGCCCGCCGGACCGATCTCAATCGGACCGCGCCGCGATTTCCTGTTTGCATTTTGAACCGATGGACGTTAGAATGGAAGACAGGTTCATCCATGTTGATCTGCCCCAACTGCAAGAAAAAATATCGATCGAACATCCTGGTCTGCCCGGACTGCCATCAGGAGCTTCTCCCTCCGTCCGCCATCAAACTCCAGACCGAACATCCCGAGATGACCCGTGCCAAACGTTCAAAAACCCCAGCCGTCTCCGCCAAAAAGAGACCGGAAGACGCCCTAGGCGAAACCTTCATCGATCTTCTCCGCGGGAATCCCGAGGAGATGAACGAGACCGCCCGTTTCCTCGAAAAGGAGGGCATTCGATGCCGCATTGAACAAGACGAGGCCTTTCGGTTTCAATATCGGATGGATGGAGAGAGCACGGTGGCCGACCCGCAGGGAATGGTGGTGCGGGTGCCCGCCGTCCAGATCGAGAAGGCCCGCGCCCTGCTGGACTGGGAGACCCAAAAGGAAAATCTTCATCAAGAGAAGGACAAGGTTCTCCCCGAGGATGCAGAAGAGACTCTGGTCTGCCCGGGCTGCGAAACCGAGGTCGTTCCGGAAGAGGGGATCTGTCCCGAATGCGGATGGGAATTCGACCTCGGTGATGAAACGGATGAGGAGGAATATTTCTGTTCCTCCTGCGGAGAAGCCTGCGATCCGGATGATCCCGTCTGTCCGAACTGCGGCGCGCATTTCGATCATTAAGAAGACGACCCCCGTCCGCCGGGTTCGGCGGACGGGTGACGACAGAAGACGATTACGACTCGAGATCCCGTCCTTTCACGGTTTTCCGCCCGTCGGTCTTGGCCTTCTCAATCGCGTCCAGACAAAGCTTCTCAACCTTCTGGCTCAGCACCTCCAGGATCTCGGCCGAGGTATTAAAGCCGGACTTTTCCCGCACGAATTTCTTGATCTTCGACGCCACCACTAAAATATCCGCCATGCTTTTCTCCTTTCGGTGTGAGATAGTTTGCCGTAAAAAAAAACGGCCCTTATTATACCAAATTTCAGGCCGCAAATATCAAGCATAAAAACACGACGATGTTCAAGGGCCTTGCTTCAGCCGCCGTTCGAGCGCTTCATAGAACGTCACGATATGGGCGCGGTTGGCTCCGAAGTCGCCGCGTCCGACGCGCGACGCGGAATACAGGTAGACTTCCACTCCATCGGATGCCGATGGAGTCACCAAAATGGACAGGTCGTCCCGGAACCCCCAGAGCCGGCTGGCCACTTCGACCTGGTACACGCCCAGTTCCCCCTCCTCCCGGATCAGGGTCCAGCGGGGAAGCGACCGGACGGTTCGGACGACCGCCCCTTTCATCGTCTCCTCCGACACCGGATAGCTCCGGATGCGAAGCTCGGGCAGAAACGGATTCCCCGTCGTTTCGGCCACATTGTACCGTAAATAGATCGAAAGCCGATTCGTGAAACCCGGCGGATTCCACAGCATCGGCCGGTTCATTGCGATCGCGATCAGGACGGCCGCAAGAGGCAGGATCAGGAGAAGGATCACCGCGACAAGAATCTTGAGCCCCATGGTTTTCGCCTTTAGTCGTCGGGGACGGCGTCTCGGCTCCATCCCCGGGGCCGATCAGTCTCGTGGCGAGGAGACCCCGACCGCCTCCCGGGACGGCTCCAAAGAAATCAGGTTTACTTTCCCGAAACCGGAAAGCGGTTGATCAAACCGGTCCGAGCGGCCGACCGCAAGAATGATCAACCCATCCGGCCGGAGATGTTTTTGCGCCACTCTTTGAATCTCCTGCGGCGTCACGCCGATGACCCCGTCCCGGAGGCGCTCAAGATAGTCCGGAGGCAGACCGTAATATTCGAGCGAGGACTGGCGGTTTGCAATCTGGGCGCTGTTGGAAAAGGAAAACACAAAGGAGTTCAGGAAGGAATCCTTCGCCAGCCGGAGATCCCCCTCGGTCATCAGCTCCGTCCGGATCCGGTTGATCTCCTGCAAAACGGCCGTGATGGCCCGGTGCGTGGACTGCGCCTTCGTTTCTCCATAGGCCACAAACAGTCCCCGCTCCAGATTCCCGGACGTAAAGGCGCTGCCGACCGAATAGGCCAATCCCTGTCGGGTCCGGACCTCCTTGAACAACCGGCTTCGGAATCCGCCGCTCCCGAGAATATCGTCCAGCAGCGTCACGGCGAAATAATCCGGATCGTTCTGCCGGATGCCCAGATGCCCGATGCGGAAATGCGTCTGGGAAATGTCCTTCTCGACCAAATGGACGGACGGCATGAACGCATCCCGGATCGGCGGCAAGGCCGGCCGATCGCCTGAACCCGTGGACCAGCCGGCAAAAACCCGGCGAATCTTCTCGATCATCTCTTTTTTTTCAAAATCGCCAGACACCGATAGAATCACGGCGTTTGGATGATAATGGGCCGCGTGAAAGGCGGCCAGGTCGTCCCGCGTGATCCGGCCGATCGTCTCGACGGTGCTCTCGCGGGCCAGGGGATGGTCCGCCCCGTAGACGGCCTGGGTAAACTTCCGACCGGCGATCCCGCCTGGATGGTCGTTCCGCCGCCGGATCCCCTCCAGAACCTGCTGCTTCGCCAGATCCAGCTTATCGTTCGGAAAGGCCGGTTGCATCAGCATGTCGGCGAACAGCGCGAGACCCCGGTCAAAATCCTTTTTCAGCACATCCAGAGACGCGAATCCGGCGTCCTGGCCGATCATGCTGCGCATCTCGGTTGCCGTGAATTCCAATTCCTCATCCAGCGCATCGCCCAAGATGGATGCCGTGCCTCCGGACCGCATCACCATCCCGGTCAGCCCGGCCAGACCGATTTTATCGGCCGGCTCGTAGGCGCTGCCGGTCCGGATGATCGCCTGGATTCGGACGCGCGGAAGCTCATGGTCCTCCAAAAGATGAACCACCATTCCCTGATCCAGCACAACCCGTTCAACCGGCGGCGGATGAAATTCGACCGGCGGAAAGGTCATCGTTCGCGGAGAGGCGGCGAGGGCCTCGACCACCGAACCAAGGACGATGAGATGCGCGGCAGAGGTTTTCAGCAGTCCTTTATTCATTTCCCTTCTTCACCAATGTCGCCACCACCCGGTTGCTCTTGACGAAATAAGTCCGCGCCACGCGGGCGACGTCCTCGGCCGTCACCCGTCCGATCCGCTCACGGTTGTCCAGAAGATACCGCCACGTTCCGGCGACGGTCTGAAAATAGCTGAGCTGGGAGGCCAGCCCGCTGTTCGAATCGAGGGAACGAATCAGGCCGGCATCAAGGTTGTTCAATACTTTTTGGAGTTCGCGCGGCGGCACCGGCTCATTCTTCAAACGGTCCAGTTCGGCATAGATCGCCGTTTCCAGCTCGCCCGGACGGTGGGGCGCGCGGGGCGTCGCCTGGATCATGAACAAATGGGGATAACGGGCGCCCGGCACGCCGGCGGCGGTCGAGATGTTGACGGCGAGTTGTTTTTCCTTGACCAGCGTTTTGTACAGCCGGGACGAACGGCCGCCGGACATCAGCGAATCAATCACGTCGAACACCGCGTCATCGGGATGGTCCAGCGCCGGGCGGTGGTAGCCGATCAAAACGGACGGTTCGGCCTCAAACTCGACCTCCGCGCGCCGTTCGCCGGCCGGCTCCGGTTCGACCGTCACGACCAACGGCGGCGGGGGCTGGGTTGGGATCAATCCGAAATACTTTTCAACAAGACGGATCGTTTCCGGAATCGAAATGTCGCCCACGATCACGATCACGGCGTTTCCGGGTCCGTAATGCGTTTTAAAAAAAGTTTCGGTCTGACTGCGGCTCAGGGCCTCCAGATCCGAGGTCCATCCGATCACCGGCATCCCGTAGGGATGAGCGGTGAAGGCCGCCGAAAGAAAGGTTTCGTACAGCCGGCCGGAGGGCGAATTTTCGTATCGCAGCCGACGCTCCTCGAGCACGACGTTTTTTTCCTTGTAAAACTCGCGCAGCACGGCATGGCTCATCCGGTCGGACTCGATCGCAGCCCACAACTCCAGCCGGTTGGCCGGCAGGCTGACGACATACCGCGTCATGTCTTTTCCGGTCGTGGCGTTGAGTCCCACCGCGCCGTTTTGCTCATAGATCTCTCCGATCTCGTTCGGCACGATGTACTTCTCGCTTTCCCGCTCCAGGTCTTCGAGCCGCTTCCGATGCGCAGCCAGCCTGGCGGGATCCGCCTTCGCTCCCTTCTCCTGTTCTTTCCGGAGATTGCTCCAGGCCCGATCCATCCGTTGCAGCAGGACGAACTCCCGCCGGAAATCCTTCGTCCCCAACGATCGGGTCCCCTTGAAAGCGAGATGTTCAAAAAAGTGGGCCACGCCCGTGTTTCCGGGCCGCTCGTTCACCCCGCCGACCTTGTAGGCGATCATGCAGGAGACGATCGGAACCTGGCGGCGTTCGACCAACAGGAGCTGAAGCCCGTTCGATAAACGGTGCTCGACCACACGATCGGCCAGGCCTCCCCGGGCCGACCGGACCGCCGGCGCGCCGAGCGTATCCTCGGCGGAGAAAACGGGCGAGACGGTTCCGGACAACAATAAGGCAAGGACGATGACGGCATTAAATAAGGGGGCGGCCGCAGGACAGGACCCGCTTATCTGTCTACGTTTGAATTCCATCCCAATTCCACCCCGAAAATTATGCGAATGTTTTCTTCAAATCGGCCACCGTCTCGCAGAAAAAATCCGGCCGGGCGTTTCGAAGCTCCTCCGGATCCCCCAGGCCGTACCCGACAGCGCAGATCGCGATCCCGGCCGCGCGCGCGGCGTTGACGTCGTGCATCCCGTCGCCGATCATAATCGTCCGCCGGGGATCGGCCGAAAGTTTTTCCAGAACCGTCCGCAGCATCGTCGGATCCGGCTTGAGCGGGTAACCGTTATCGCCGCCGAGAATCAGATCGAATCGGTCCGTGATCTTCAACCCGGCCATGAGCTTGTCGGTGTAGACCTGGGCCTTGTTCGTCACGACGGCCTTTTTTTTGGATTTGAAATGGGCCAGCACGCCGTCCATGCCCGGATAGAGCTTCGTTGTGTCCAGAAGATGGACGAGATAATGTTTCCGGAAGACCGCCATTGCGGCCCGGAACCGCTCGCCCTCTTCCTCGCCCACGGCCTGCTGAATCAGCCGCCGGATGCCGGCGCCGACGTATGAATAGATCAGCGCGTCCGGTTTTTCCGGAAGGCCCAGCTCGTTGAGCGTCAGGTTCACCGATACGGCGATATCCACTTTTGTATCGGCCAGCGTTCCGTCCAGATCGAATATGAGAAGATCGGTTTTAAACATTGGACACGATAGTCCGGGCGAACGGCCGTTCGCCCCTACTTTTTGAACAAATCATTCAACTTCTTTCGCGCCGCCTCGTCGGAACTTGCAACAGCCGACGCGGATCGGTCGGCGAAAACGAAATAGTCGCAGAAGTTTGCCCTCTCCTTATTCGGCGTCCATTCCGCCTGCGTTTCGCGGCACTGATTGTGAACCGTCTTGTCGTAGAGCTTGCAGTTCAGACAGCAGTGAAGATCGCTTCCACAACCGGGGCACGCCTCCGTCCGCAGGATTTTTTTATCGACCGAAACGGATTGTCCGCAGGCGTGGCATGCCGTCATGAGGAAAATGATACGGGAAACCCGCCCGAACCGCAAGACTTTTCTAAGGCGCGGACAGGCATTTCGGCTATTGATTTATACCGGCGGATGGAATAATATTCGACCCGACCAAACGGAATCAATGATGCCGCGATCCATGACAACCCGCTTTTCCCCCACCCGCTGCCCCTGGCCCACGGCCGGCGATCCGCTCTATCTCGTCTATCACGATGAGGAATGGGGCGTGCCGGTGCGTGACGACCGAAAAATCTTCGAATTCCTGGTGCTGGAGGTCTTCCAGGCCGGGCTATGGAGGAATCCGAATGAGTAGCAACCTGAACCGACGGGAGTTGTTCGGACGGATGGGGGTTGCGGCCGCACTGCTGGCCGGTTGCGGACCCGAGGCCTCCGCTCCAGGATGGCTGAGTCGTCTCTGGTCCCGGAAACCGGCCGTAACGGCGATGCCGCCCTGCATCGTAAGGCCGGAACAGATGGAGGGCCCCTATTTCGTGGACGAGCGGCTCAACCGAACCGACATCCGCTCGGATCCCTCGGACGGCTCGGTGAAGGAAGGCCTTCCGCTCCAACTGGCGATTCGCGTCCATGAGATACGCGAGAAGGACTGCAATCCCCTCCCGGGCGCGATGGTGGACATCTGGCATTGCGACGCCCGCGGGGTTTATTCGGATGTGCGGGACCGGTCGTTCTTCGACACGAGGGGGAAAAAGTTCCTTCGCGGCTATCAGAGTACGGAGGATACGGGAACGGCCCGTTTTCTGACGATCTATCCCGGTTGGTACCCCGGCCGGGCCGTTCATATTCATTTTAAGATCCGCACGAATCCCGACTCCCGGCGGGGATATGAATTCACCTCCCAGATCTATTTCGACGACGCCCTCACCGATCGGATCCATTCGCAGCCTCCCTACATCCCCCCGGGAAAGGGACGGGTCGAGAATTCGGAAGACTTCATTTTTCAGGACGGCGGCGACGAACTGCTCCTCCCGCTCACCCAGCAGCCGGAAGGCTACGCCGGAACCTTTGAGATCGGGCTGGTGCTGGCCTGAGGCAGATGAAACATCGTCCCGACATCCGTCATCGCCGTTCAATACGACTAAAAGGATACGATTATTCCCAGGCCGGCGCCTATTTTGTAACGCTTTGCACGCAAAACAA
>JACQHO010000001.1 GCA_016198945.1 Nitrospirota bacterium
ATTCCCGAATGCGGCGGACGGTCTCGGCAAAAATCGCCGATCCGCCGTCGTCCAGCTCATCGCGGTTGACCGAGGTGATCACGGCATGGCGGAGGTTTAGCGCCCGGACGGCCTGCGCGACCCGCCGGGGTTCATCGGCATCCAACGCATCCGGCTTTCCGGTCGTGACGGCGCAAAAACCACAACTCCTCGTGCAGACGTCCCCCAGGATCATGAAGGTTGCCGTCCCCCGGTTCCAGCAGTCCCACAGATTCGGACAGCGGGCCTCTTCGCAGACGGTATGAAGCGCAAGACCGCCCACCAGGCTTTTCATCTCCCGGTACTGCGGCCCCGGATAGGCCCGCACGCGAAACCAGGGAGGCAATCGGGGAACACGGGGGAGGGATTTTTGATCCGCCCCCGCATTGTGATTGAGGATCGGCAGCGGGCCATGCCTGCCGGCAGGCGGGTTCATGGATCAGATCTCTTCGATAATGGACTCGATCATGTCCTTGTTGATCGAGATGAACGGAATCTTATCGGCGGAGCCGTTGACATGAACATCCGTCAGATTGATGAAGGTCCGCTCCTCTTCGTTTAAAACATCCGAGACGCGTTTCCGCATGGGTGGAATGAGGAGATTTCCTTCATAACTGGCATTCACGGTTCTGACCTTCACACGCACCTTTTTGCCGGTGGCCATGATGGGTTTGTCCTCCTGACGGTGTGAATAAAGCTCCGCTTGCCTGCCCCCTGCATGGAACAAGACCGGAGGGTCTCTCGATCGTCAAGCGAATCGTCCCCCGCTTACCGCTTCTTGCGCTGGTGACGCATCTTTTTCCGCAGCTTTCGGTATTTGTGCTTCCGCATCTTCTTCCGCCGCTTCTTGACCACTCTGGACATGGATAATCTCCTTTGGGAGGATTATTCTAACCGCTTTCGATTTGAAAGGCAAATGGGAAATCGTTCGCGCGATCCCGCCGCGGCTTCACCCCCGGCCTCGGGGAACGGCGCGCCGCTTCGCCGGGGGCTTCTCTCGGACCAGAAGGACCGGGCAGGCGCCGTACTCGATCACCTTGAGCGGAACGCTTCCGAGGAAGAAGCGCCGGACGGCCGAGCTGCCGCTGGCTCCCATCACGACGATGTCGTGGTCCTTGGCCTCATCGATAATCACCTCGGACGGACGGCCGACGCGCGCCTTGATCTTGGCCTGGATCCCCATCTGGGCCAGAATCATCTCGGCCCGCCGAACCTGTTCCTGCGCGGCCCGCAGGCCCTCCTCCTCCGGGGCGACGGACAATATCGTCACCCGCGCGTTCAAGGCCTGCGCGATCTGGGCACCGAACAGCTCGGCCTTCTCGGCCAGGCCGGAGCCGTCCGTGCAGACGAGAAAGTTGTGGCCCTTGCGGATATTCTTGGCGATCAGGACGGAACAGGGAGCGAACTCGGCAATGCGGGTCGCCGTGCTCCCGACAAAATAACTGGCAAACCCCTGGTGCCCCCGGGACCCCGTCAGGATCAAGTCATACCGCCCCCGGCCGGCCTCCGTCAGAATCTCCTCGGCCGATTCGCCTTCGCGAAGCTTCAGGCGGACGCGTTCCGGGCGGCGGCCGATGCGATGCAGCTCGACGCCCCCTTCGGCCGATTCCCGGAACGTGTGGCGCACGTCGGTCTCGCCCTCCGGCAACGGAGACGCCAGACCCGCCTCGCCCAGGATCGTCTTGGCCCGCTTCAGGTATTCGACGCCCGGAACGCTCAGATCCCATTCACCCGTTTTCCTGCGCGCCGTCGTCCGATGGATCGAGTCCCCTCCGGCGGCCTTCGGGCGGACGAATAGGACCGTCACATCGGCGTCGAGTTCATGCGCGAATTTCGCGCCGAAACGAATCGCCTCCTCGGCAAACGGCTGGCCGTCGGTGCACATTAATATTTTCATGACGGACTCCCGGCCGCCATCCGCCGTCTCCGGCCGATGATCGGCGAATCGCTGATGAAGAAACGGAACCTCTCGATGGGATGTTTCCTAACACACCGTTCGGGGGTTGTCAAGCCCCATCCCGTCGGCCTTGACCTTTCCGAGGGCTGACCGTATAATGCCCCCATGTCGGCGATAAAAAACGGTTTAAGGCTCACCGCCCTGATCGGCGCGCTTTTCATCCTGTCCGGATGCGAGCATCCGCCGGTCAAACCCACGGAAGATTCGAAGCGCCTGCACCAGATCGATGCCTTCGTCGAAAACCTGCGCGTGACCTACGAGGGCAGGAACTATCAAGCCTTTTCATCGCTGTATCCCGGAGACCGCCCGGAGGATCTTCGAACGATCGCCGCCTTCATGGATTCCGCGACTTCGCCCCGCCTGGATTTCCTGATCGACCGGATCGTCCTTCAGGAGGACACCGTCCGGGTCGCGCTTCATTGGGAATTTCGCTGGAGTTCGGATGCGGCCGGCGCGGTGAAACAACGCGGCAACGCCCTCTTTCGTCTGGCCGGAAAATCCGACCTGCGCCTTGAAACGATCGAAGGCGACAACCCCTTTACGGCCTCCGCGTCCGACCGGATCTCCCGACCATGACCCCCCTTTCTCCACGCGATCCCGCGGTTGAGACCACTGATTACCTCGTGATCGGAAGCGGCATTGCCGGTCTTCGGGCCGCGATTGAGCTCGCGCCGCACGGCCGGGTTTTGATCGTGAACAAAGGGAATCCGCCGGAAAGCGCCTCGGAATTTGCCCAGGGCGGAATCGCGGTCGTTCTCGACCCGGCGGACAGTGTCGAGGCGCATATGGCCGACACGCTGCAGGCCGGCAAGGGCTTCTGCCGACCGGAGGCGGTCGAGGTTCTGGTCAAAGAAGGGCCGGACCGGGTCCGGGAATTGATTCGGTGGGGCGCTCGATTCGACCGGGAGCAGGATCGATATATCCTGGCGAAAGAGGCCGCCCACCGCTCCGCGCGGATCCTGCGGGCACAGGGCGACGCCACCGGGACCGAGATCATGCGCGCACTGCTGGCAAAGGCCCGACAGTTTCAATCCATCCAATGGCTGGTCCGCCATTTCACGGCCGAGCTGATTGTGGAGAAGGAGCGATGCATAGGGGCCGTGCTGCTGGACGGCTCCGGCGGCGTCCGGGCGATCGGCGCCGGGGCCGTCGTGCTGGCCACCGGCGGCGCAGGTCAAGTTTATTCCCGCACCACCAATCCTCCCGTCGCAACGGGAGACGGGATGGCGATGGCCTACCGCGGCGGTTGCGTGCTCGATGACATGGAATTCGTGCAGTTCCATCCGACGGCGCTCGTGCTCCCGAACGCCCCCGCGTTTCTGCTGACCGAAGCCATGCGGGGGGAAGGGGCGATCCTCCGGAATCTGCGGGGCGAGGCCTTTATGAAGCGGTACGACCCGGCCGCCGAGCTGGCCACGCGGGACATCGTCAGCCGGGCGATCTGGAAGGAAATGCAAGACGGCAAAACATCCCATGTTTTTCTGGACGTCACCCATTTGAACCCCGCCTTCATCCGTGAACGGTTCCCGACCATCACGCAGACCTGCCTGCGGCACGGCCTGGACATCACCCGGACCCCCATTCCGGTCGCGCCCAGCGCCCATTTCATGATCGGTGGAGCCCGAACCTCCCTGACTGGGACCACATCGGTCGACGGTTTGTACGCCGCGGGCGAAGTCGCCTGCAGCGGAATTCACGGAGCGAACCGGCTGGCGAGCAATTCCTTATTGGAAGGACTGGTCTTCGGAGCCCGGGCGGGCGCGGGGATCCTCGCCTCTTTTTCGGAAGGGGCGGTCGAGCCGGGAGCCTTTCAATCCGCGCTGGCCAAACGGCTGCCGGAATGGCTCACGCCGTCCTCCGTCTTCCCGACCGAGCTCGCGGCCGCGACGCAACAGTTGAAAGAGACGATGTGGAATCGATCCGGAATCGTTCGAGACCGGGCTTCGCTCACCGAGGCGTTAAAGCAGTTGGAACGATGGGAACCGCTCCTGTCCGCGCCCATCGCTTCCCCATCGGAGGGGGAATTCAAGAATTTAGTGACGGTGGCTTTGTTGATCGTGCGGGCGGCCTTGTTGAGGAAAAACAGCGTCGGCGCTCATTACCGCTCGGACGACCCTGCGCCGGACCGATCCCCCGAACCCCGTCATATCGCATTCCGGCAGTCCGATCATCCAACGGGCTATTGGGCGTAGGCCACCCGGTAGCGCCGGGTATCCTGATATTGTTCCGGGATGTTGGTATAGATCACATGGCCGCCGGAGGAGAGGATTTTATAAACCGGCTTCCGGGATGCCTCTTTTCCCCGATAGGTTTTATAAGCCGCCATGACTTTCCGAATATACTGGTGGGTTTTTTCGATGGGCGGGACCCGGCCGTACGTCTCGACCCTTTTCGCCCCGGCATGATAGGCCGCCAGGGTCAGCGTCAGATCGCCGTCGAAACGGCTCAGGAGGGAACTCAGATGTTTCACCCCGCCGGAGATATTCTCGGTCGGGTTGAACGGGTTTTGCACGTCCAGTGTGGAGGCCGTGGCCGGCATCAGCTGCATCAGCCCCATCGCCCCGGCATTCGAAAGGGCCTGCGGGTTAAAATCGGACTCGACCTTGATGACGGCCTTGACCAGCGCCGGGTCCACGCGATAACGGCGGGAAGCGCTCAGGATCATCTGGTGGAGTTCCTGGGAACCGATCGGAATCACGGGGGCCGGATGTTGCATTCGCCGGTAACGCGGATCGGTCGGCACATTCGAAAAGTGAATCACGCCGCGGCCGTCCACAAACTGATAAACCTCACCCCAGGCCGGGCCGCCATTTGACGCCATTCCAACGATCATGAAGGCCGCAATCCATAAAGTCCGGCGGCCTCCCTTGATCCGGAGGGCAGAATTTGTTGATCCCATGGAACAACTTGCCGACGGCATGGCCCTTTCTCTCCCCAGGTGATATAAAGATAACATCCAACCCGGACCGTGTCAATGCGCAAGTGCGGCCTGGAGGGCCGTTCCGAGACATCAAACTTGACTGTACAATGCGGTGATTTTATAATACGCGCATATTCCACCGACCGGCTGACTGCGGATTGCAGCAAACCTTCGCCCGATGAGCTCGGTCGATTGACTGTCGCTGATCGCGATTTGAAAGGAGCATGCCATGCCCCCCCTCCGATGGGACCCTTTCCGGGATTTGCTGTCTCTTCAAGAGCGGATGAATAAACTGTTCGAGGACAGCCTGGTCCGTTCAACCAGCAAGCTGGGAGAGCTGTCCCAGGGCACCTGGACGCCCGTCGTCGACATTCTGGAGAAAGAGGACGCCATCATCTTAAAGGCGGAACTCCCCGGCGTTCGACTGGACGATGTCGATCTACAGATCAACGACGACACCCTGGTCCTCAAGGGCGAACGGCGGTTTGAGAAAGACACCAAAAAGGAAAACTACCACCGGGTGGAACGCTCCTACGGAACCTTCTCCCGATCCTTCACCCTGCCCGGCAGCGTGGACCAATCCGGAATCAGCGCCAAATTGAAGGACGGCATATTGGAAGTCAAACTTCCGAAGGCCCGCTCGGTTCAGTCCAAACCGATCCCGATCGAGATCAAAAAATAGGCCCGGAACGGACGCTCCGACGGGAGAACCCCATGATTCAGTTCGATCGCCTCACCATTAAAGCTCAAGAGGCCGTCCTCGAGGCCCAGAAAACGGCCGAACAGCATCAGCACCAACAACTCGACGCCGAACATCTTCTCTCGGCCCTATTAAGCCAGGCGGAAGGGGTGACCCTCCCGCTGCTGAAGAAACTGGGAATCGACCCGGAAATCCTGCGCAAGGAACTTCTTCAAAACCTCAAAGACCGGCCCCGCGTCACCGGCGGAGGCCTCGGTCAACTCTACGCCACGCCGCAGTTGAATCAGGTTTTTGATCGGGCTCAAGCCGAGGCATCCCAACTTCGGGATGACTATATCAGCGTCGAACACCTCATCCTCGGCCTCCTGGCCGGCGACGGCCCCGCGGCGCAGCTTCTACGCCGGCACGGAGTGACGAAGGACCGGGTGCTGGCCGCCCTGGTGACGATCCGGGGCTCCCAGCGGGTCACGGATCAGAACCCGGAGGATAAATACCAGGCCCTGACGCGGTACAGCCGAAACCTGACCGATCTCGCCCGGCGCGGCAAACTGGACCCGGTCATCGGACGGGACGATGAAATCCGGCGGGTGATACAGGTTCTTTCCCGGCGGACGAAAAACAATCCGGTCCTGATCGGCGAACCCGGCGTCGGCAAGACCGCGATCGCGGAGGGGCTGGCGCAGCGGATCGTCAACGGCGACGTACCGGAAGGATTGAAAAACAAACAGGTCGTCGCCCTGGACCTCGGGGCCTTGATCGCGGGCGCCAAATTCCGAGGCGAGTTCGAAGACCGGCTCAAGGCCGTTTTGAAGGAGATCACGGACGCCCAGGGCAGCATCGTCCTTTTCATTGACGAACTGCACACGCTGATCGGCGCCGGCGCGGCGGAGGGGGCGATGGACGCCTCCAACATGCTCAAGCCGGCGCTGGCGCG
>JACQHO010000102.1 GCA_016198945.1 Nitrospirota bacterium
CGCGCGAAGAGAAGATCCTGGCCTGTCAATGGATCCGTGAAGCCGGGGCGGTCTGGGTCAAGACCTGCACGGGGTTCGGTCCCAAAGGGGCCACGGCGGCCGATGTGCGGCTTCTCAAGAAGGCGATGGGCGATCGGGGGTTCGTCAAGGCGGCCGGCGGAATCCGGGAACTCAAAACGGTCGAGGCGATGGTTCATGCCGGCGCCTCGCGGATCGGGACGAGCCGGGGCGTCGAGATCATGAAAGAGTTTTTGCACGTGCGAGGCCGGTTATGAATCCGCCAAAGGTATCCAAAGAGGCCTTGACACTGTCCGACCGACAGGCGCTGGACACCCTTGTGCGGGCGTTGCGCAGACTGTATGCCGAACGGCTCAAGCAGGTGATCTTCTATGGCCACAAGTCCCGGGGCAAGCGGGGGTCGGACCTGGACGTACTGGTCGTGATCGAGGGGATTTCGGACCGGTTTGTCGAGATGAGCCGCATCCATCAGATCACCGGGCCGATCACGGTAGACGAGGACATACTGATCACGGCCATTCCGGTCGACGCGGCCTATTTGGAGACGCAGCGGGAGACGTCCTTCTTCGCCGCGATTTTGAAAGAGGGGATTGTCTTGTGAATGAACAGAGGGCGGCATGACGATCGAGTCACGGCTTCAGGAACTTAAAATCACGCTTCCCCCGGCCCCGAAGCCCGTGGCGAATTACATCCCCGTCGTGCGGGTTGGAGAGCTGCTCTTCACGAGCGGCGTGCTGCCGATGAAGGACGGAAAGCTGGCCTGCGAGGGAAAGCTCGGGAAGGAATTGACGGTCGAGCTTGGACAGGAAGCGGCCCGGCTGGCGTTGTTGAATGCGTTGGCCGTGGTGAAGCAGGAGATTGAAAATCTGGAAAAGGTGGTTCGCGTCGTCCGTTTAACCGGCCATGTCGCCTCGGCGCCGGGATTCATACAGCAACCGGCCGTCCTCAACGGCGCGTCGGATTTATTGGTCGCGATCTTCGGCGAGCCCGGCCGACATACCCGCGTCGCGCTGGGCGCGGCCGAACTTCCGCTGGGCAGTCCGATCGAGTTGGAATTGATCGTGCAGGTGCGTCAATGAAGGCAGGCCGGACCGGGCTTCGCGACTCCCACGGCTGAGCTTTGACCCGGACTAAGGCTTGTCCGCTAAATTCTGGCAAGGTGAGGCAGCCAGAATTTGCCAGCAAGACCTGGCCGCGTCCTTCGCCAAGCCGGGTGCCCAAAGCCCAGCCGAGGTCGCTGCTCACCCACAGTCCGGCCTGCCTTCATCAATCCGGCAGCGGGCGGTTGATCCGGATATCGGCCTTGGCCCGCAGCCGGCCCAGATAATCCGTCAATTTCGATTCCGACTTTTTCGCGGTCAGGATTTCCTGGATCGCTTTCCGGACCGACTCCGGCGCCTGATTCTTAAACTCGCCGGGATGTTCCTGATCATAGGCCTCGATCTCCTCGGGCGCGACGAACACAAAAAAATTAATCCGTTGCTCGACCAGTTTGTAGATCATCAACTGGTGCTTGAGCTGTCGTTCAATCTCATCATCCGTGAGCGAAAGACGGGATTTGAGCAGTTCGAAGGTCTCGGGGCGGCCGAATCGGAGCCGGAGCTTTTTGTACGCGCGCGCGACTTCGTCGTCCGAGGGCGGAAGGATCTCCAGCTTCCGAGCCTCGGCCGAAAGCAGCGCCTGATCGATCAGGGCGTTCAGAGCGTCCGCCTCGGCCGCGCCGCGCTTTTCCAGGAAGACCTCCCGGTATTTCTGAACGTCGCTGAGCGAGATCACCTCGTTGTTGACGACGGCCAGGATCCGGTCGGTCACGATGGCCGCGGCCGATGGGGGGTCGGCGAGGATGAAGATTAAAATCCCGATCGGGATAAGCGCGCGGAGTGGCATACCCTGTAGACGGTAGCATAAAACGGTCTTCCGATCAAATCGGAACGATTTCGTTGACAAATCGGCGCCGACCGATGATAATACGCGCTGCTTCATGTCTGCTGCGACACATCGGCTGCAATACCCGGCTGCGAAACGCCGAGAACAAGCCCGCCGAGTGCAGGCCCGCAGCAGGCAGGTTCATCTCACCGAACGGAAGGAGTGGTCATGGCTTATTCGAAAGAGAAGGATAAATTGATCGAGGTGGTCGGCGCGGTGGAAAACCCGCGTTCGAACATTGAGGTCGCGATCTATTCGTACGACGGCGCGGCGCCGAAGATCGCAGTCACCCGATTTTCCGAACGGGAGGACGGCAGCCGTGGGTTTCAGAACCTCGGCCGCTTGACGCGAGAAGAGGCCGAGGGGATTCTGCCGCTTCTGAAGGCCGCGATCGGAAAGCTGTAGCCGTCACGATGACCCCGCGCGGCCGGGCGGAGCTTTACCTATTTGCGACCACCTTCATCTGGGGCGGAACGTTTATCGCCGTTAAACTGGGGTTGGTGGATATTTCGCCGGTCCTCTTTGTGGCGCTTCGCTTTACGCTGGCGGGCGCGCTCCTGCTTCCCTTCGGCATCCGGAAAATTCTAAGGACCGACCGGGACTTGTTCTGGAAGGGAAACCTCCTCGGTCTTTTGTTGTTTCTCGGGTTTGCGCTTCAAACCGTCGGCCTGGGATACACAACCGCCTCGAAATCGGCCTTCATCACCGGGCTGATGGTGATCTTCACCCCGTTCTTTCAGTTCGCGATCGAGAAGCGGCCCCCGAGGCCCGGAAATCTTCTCGGGGTCGCGATCGTCACGGCCGGCCTCTGGCTGCTGACCTCGCCCTCCGGCGCCGGTTTTACCTTCGGCGATTTCCTCACGCTGCTCTGCGCGGCCGTGTTCGGTTTATACATCGTGATGCTGGATCTGGTCTCGAAGAAGGCGGACGCCGTTCCATTAACCTTTCTTCAGATGATCGCCCCGGCGGCGCTTGGGTGGGCGGCGGTTCCGCTGATTGAGACACCCATCTGGTATTCGACCCCGACCGCGATCGCGACACTGCTTTATTGCGCTGTTCTTGGAAATATCGTGTGCGGTTATGTTCAGACACGCTACCAGCGGGACACCACGCCGACCCGTGCCGTGATCATCTTCACGATCGAGCCGCTCTGGACGTCGATTCTCGGATATCTGATGCTTCGGGAAGTGATCGGATACTGGGGAATGGCCGGCGGCGCGCTGATCATCGCGGGGATCGTGGTTTCGGAATTGTCGGATACGAAGAAAGAGGAGTAAAATGACAGGAGCGGGTGGCCGGAGGCGGGGCTGCCGAAGGACAGGACCCGCTCATGAAACGAGCCGACGTCTGTCTGTATTAACTGTCTTTCACCAACCGCAGTATGATTTCCCATTCCTTCTTTGTCACGGGCTGAACCGACAGCCGGCCGTTACGGAAGAGAACCATGTTTTGAAGCCCGGGGATTTTTCGGAGCGTCTGGAGAGGGGTGACGGACGGAAAGGCCTTCACAAACTTCAGATCCACGCGATACCAAGTGGGCTTTGCCGGATCGCTCTTGGGATCGTAATGGACATCGTTGGGGTCAAAGGCCGTGTCATCTGGATAGCCGGGTTTTACGACTTCTGCCAGACCAGATATCCCACTTGGATGGGCATTACTGTGATAAAACAGCACCCCGTCTCCCACTTTTAGTCCATCCCGGAGGTAATTTCGTGCCTGATAGTTCCTAACGCCGTCCCAGCCGGTCACACCGCA
>JACQHO010000092.1 GCA_016198945.1 Nitrospirota bacterium
GCGACCGATATTTCGTTTGTTGAATAGACCGCGTCCGTTTTCAGATCAACGCCCGTCATCACCGTGCTGAGATCCTCCAGATTAAATGAAAGGCTGGCTTCTGTTCCGATCGTGTCCATGTACAGCGGATCATTCCGCGCCGCGCTGGAGAAGAAATCGCCCCAACCCTCCGACCAGGAAAGCCGGATGTCCTGACTGTTGTCGTTCAGAAAGTGCTGCCCCCCCGGAGAATCATCGCGTGAATAGATCGAACCGGCAAAATGGCCGAACTCGTGCAAAAGCACGGGGTCGTCGTATTCGTCCGTATCGCCGTCGGTGCAGCCGCCCAGGACCGAGATCGTATTGGCGCCCGGACTGAAAAAGGTCCCATCACAGGAGCCGGGAAACCAGTTGACGGTCAGCGGCGGCAGCGGACCGGACAGACCGTTGACGAACTCGGCGCCGGAAACCATGACATCCAGAAGGTTAAAGACCCCTCCCCCGCTGTCTACCCCGGCCGTGAGGTCCACCGTAAAGGAGGCCGCGGTCCCGTCATCAATCGGATCCTCGCTGACCGCCCAGAGAAGGTTGGGCGGCTGAATGATCCGGATCTGATAGACGGGCGCGAAGGCCAACACCCGTATATAAACCCCGGCCGCGCCGGTGTTGGTGAAGGTCACGGTGTAATCCCCGTTGGCATCGCCGGCGTCGGACGCGGAATTCAGCACGGTCTCGTCGCAGCTTCTCACGACCTGGACCGAGGCAAAGCGGATCGGCTTCATCGTCGTGGCGCCGGTAAACCCGTTTGCGTCATAGGTCTTGTCCTCATACTGCAGATGTCCCGTGACGGTAATCGGCGCGCCGCTGCCGGACGGACCGCCGCAGGCCGGGACAGGATCGTCGTTTCCGCCGCCGTTCCCGTTGCAGCCGGCGACGACCAGCAGGACGGCGGACAGGATCATTCGGGCGCAATTTTTTGGGGAGGGGAGTCGCATCGTCGTCATCTTTTCTCTTAGGGGTTTTTGGGACCGCGTTGGGCCGGAATTTCAAGAATGGAATCCCCGCCGGGGCCGCGTCGTTCCCGCAGGCGCGGCTTCGGTTTGGCCGGCCCCGGATCCAGCGTCAGAACGGCATGACGGCTTATCGAAGAGCCGCCGGGACGCGTGAGCGCCGCCCGCGCCTTGACTTCAAGCGATGCGGCAGTCTCGGGCCGCACCCGGATCGTCAAAATATGACTTTGATCCGCCTCAAGCGGGCCGCTCCAGGTGATGTCGCCCTCCAGAAGACTCAGTCCGTCCGGAAGCAGGATCGAGACCGACACCGATTCGGACGCAATCAGAGGCGTGACGGTCAACATGACGGTCAACGGGGAGCCGAGCATGATCGCGCCTTCGGTGCTGAACCCGAGCGCGATCGGCGCCTGCGGTTTTTTTTCCGGACCGCCGTTCCCCGCAAAGAGACCGGGCAACGACGGAAGGCTCAGGACCGCCGCGAATCCCAGCACGGCCGTGATCCGTTTGACGATGGTCCATGCGTTCTTCTTAGAAATTTCCAATCCCATAAAAATCCTCACTCCCTTTTTATTACTTGAATCCTACCACACCGGATGGACGACCCGTGTGATCCGGGTCACGCCGGGCTATTCGATCTGCCACGAAATAAGTTTAAGGTCCGACTTCTGTATCACGGCCGTGACGATTTTTTCGGTCTCGTGCATGATCCCGTGCGATTTGGCCGTGAAAAAACCGCTGGAAAATCCGACCGCGTTTTTGCAGACCGACCCGAATTGGCAGGCGCTCGACGCGTTTGCGCAGCCGAAAAACTGATTCCAGTTTTCATAAGGACGCTGATTCTGAATGCAGGTCGCGGTATCGGCATTGATGTTTTTGTCCAACGCCTGCAACACCGGAGACTCCGCCGTATTGACATTGATCATCCCGACTCCGCCCTGCCCCTTGAGCGAAACCGTCGTCAGGTACGGCCGGATCTTTCGGTAGATTTCGGGCGTCACCCCGTTGACCAAGCGCAGTTCCGATATGGTGTCCATGGGGGCGTTCTTGCAGCGGTAGGGCGGGATCAATCGCTGATAATAAGCATCCTCCGCCCCGTTGAAGCCCGACGTATCGTCCTGATCCACCCAATCCTCAAGCGACTCGACGATCGTCTCGATCTGTTCGGGTTCCAGCCCAAGGACGGTGAAAAGAAGCCGAAGCATCGTCCTCGTATCATCCCTGGCCGCGCCTCCCTCGGCGAGCCGGTTCAGATCGATCTTGCCGCCCTCGTCCGTGATCTCGACCGAAACAAATCCCTCCCCCACCGGATAGGGAGGAAACGGGCGGGCCCAGAATTCGGTCAGCGCGTCGAACTTCATGCTTTGCGCGCCTTTTGCGTCCTCCTTGAGCACGGCGCGGGCCGCGGTCACCCCGGCCTTGGCCAGATAGGTCGCCCGCGCCTCATCCCGGAAATTTCCGGCCGTGATCAGGTTGATCTTCGCGCCGTAATCGAACTCCACGATCACGGCCGTCAGCAGGACCAGAACCACCAGCGTCAGAAGCAGCGCGACGCCCCGTTGATTGTCCAGGAAGCCGGTGAACCGACGCCGCATCGCGGTCAGACTTTTAATTTTCAAACCGTCCATGATTCTGTTACAATACGGCTCGCATGAAGCCACGCATCTCGATCAAAACAATCCGGCCGGCGGTTCTTCCCATCTGGATCTGGGGAGCGCTCCTGGTCCCGCTTCTGCTCGCCGGCTGCGGGAGCAAAAAGGACGAGGGGATCGAGGCCGTCTTCCGTGTGGAATTCGACAATACCAATGTCGGCGACAGCGACTCCTACCCCGACGGTTTTCTCACCCCGGACGAGGTCCGGATCGGGGTGAGGAGCGTCCAATTGATCGCGGCGAATGAAACCGAGCCGTCGTATGCCGTATTTGAGACCCAAGACGACACCGATCCCGTACTGCTCGACCTGACCGGAACCGCCCGGTCGGCCGGAATCAACCCGGTCTTCCCGGCCGGATGTCCGTGCGAATTCAGCAAGGTTCGTGTCGCGCTGACCTTTGTGGATATTCGGGTTCCCGTTTATTTCGACGAAAGCGCCGTCAACCATCGGTTTCGTTTCTACACACTCGATCTGGCCGATCCCGACCTGGCGGCCCCGGTCAAGGCCGGAGAGGTTCTGGTCGGCGTCGCCACCAACGCGCCGCAATTCAACTGGATCGATATCGACGACGGCGACTTCGTGCCGCTCACGGAGCCGAGGCCGGCCGTCCCGCTCCAGGTCCCGGCGTCCCGATTCCCGGACGACGCCTACGGCTCCGCCGTCACGATCGATCTGCCTTCGTTTCTCGAAATACCGGACAAACCCGAAGGCCTCATCACCCTCACACTGACCGTCCATGCCGGAAACCTCTTCTTTTACGATGAGACGGACACCGAGGGCGCGGCCCTGACCCGATTCGACCGTTTCACCGACGGCCGTTTGAACGCGAAAGATCCCAATTCCCATTTTTATCCGACCTTTCCGACCCTCGCAGCCGCGGCCGAATAGCCCGTCATCCCGCCGTTTCATAGGTGCTGACCAGAAACGTCACGTCTAAAAACTGCGGATTGGCGTAGCGCGTACGGAAATGCAGATTTCTAATCTTCAGCACATGCGGGGCCTGTTCGATCGAGGACAGGAAGCGGACGGCCTGGTCCAGCGTTACGTTTTCGATCTTCATCTCGACCGAGATTTCGCGGTACGGGTCCATTGGCACGGCCGCCTGAGGCCGCATATAGGCGATCCGGGACCGCACGTCGGCCGTCCCGGCCAGCGACTCCAGAAATGAAAGAAGGGAGAATTGTCCCTGATCTTTCCGGATGCGCTCATCCAGCGCGCCGATCCGGCCCTTGATCCGGACATACTCCCTCCGGATCTGGTCCAGCGTCGTCATCGCCTCCTGCTTCTGGCGGATCAGGCGGTCGAGCCCCTTCATGCGGTCCAGGTAGGTCGCGCCCGCGGAGTAAACACCGTAAAGCAGGAGTCCCAACATGGCGAATCCGCCGGCGAGAAGGTAAAGCCGCTCGCGGGACGTAATCCGGTCGGGCCGGAATCGGGCCAGCAACGATTGAATCAAGGCGGATTGGAGAAAGGCATTCATTCGCCCGGCCTCTCCACTCCTTTGGGCGCCAGCGTGACGGTCAGACGAAAGCGGACCTTGGACTGATCCGCGCTGACTTTCGCGTCGCTGACGGTGACATCGCGAAACGCCTCGAATCGTCCCAGAGAGGCTTTGACCTGGTCGACCGATTCAAAGCTGTCCGTCTCGGCCTCCAGCCGGAGACGGCCCGATTCGATGATGAGGTCCTGGACTTCAATTTTAACCGTGGGAGGCATCCGCCGGGTCAGCTCGGCCATCAGTTGCAACGGCGACCAGTCGTCCGTTCCAAACAGGGCCGCCTTTTTTTGCAGCTCGGTCATGGTCGTCCGGGCCTGCTGGACCTCATCCACGACATTTTTCACCTCCGGGAACATCGCCTGGAACTGCCCGCGGACCTGCGTCTTCAGCGTACGGTATTTATCCATCTGAAGACTGTATTTCGCGTAGAGATCCGCGGCTCCCACCGCCGCGACCAACAGGGCCCCGATCCAGAGATAACGGACGCGGGCCGTTGATGCCGTCGCCTCGCGGCCGTGCGCGAATGGACCCTTCCGGAAATTCATCCGGGACCCGCCGACAGGCCGGGCGCCCTTCAGGGCCAGTCCCAGACCGAGCGCGAGGGACGGATCCCATCCGGATCCGTTACCCGATTCAGGATGCCCACGATGTGGGTAGGCGATCCTGGGCGCTCGGGTCGCCGCCTGGACCCCCAATTCGGACGCGAGATAAGGCTCCAGCCCTTTGAGCTTGCTTCCCCCGCCGCACAGAATAAATTCCGTCACCGGCGCGCGGCCCTCCGCCGGTTCATTGGACTGAAAAATATGGATCGTGCGCGCCAGTTCCGAGATAAACGGCTCGAGCGCGCGGCGGGTCGTTTGCGAAACCCCTTTTTGATTGAGACGGGAAATGCCGGAATCGTCGAGGCCGGCCTGGCGTTTCCACTCCTCGGCCTCCTCCGGCGAAATCCCGCAGGATTCCGACAGGGCCGCCGTCACATCCCGACCGCCCCACAGGATCGTTCGGACGAAGGCCGCCTGTCCTTGACGGAGAATGCAAACCACCGTCTTCGAGGCTCCGATCTCCAGCGCGGCCATGTCGCCGCC
>JACQHO010000111.1 GCA_016198945.1 Nitrospirota bacterium
GCGCCGTCTTTCGATGAAACCTGGACTGACCTGTCTGTGGCAGATCAGCGGGAGAAGCCGGATCGTGGATTTTGAGGAATGGATGAAGCTGGACCTGCAGTACATCGACACCTGGTCGCTTAAGCTGGACCTCCAGATTTTTCTAAAAACCATTCCGGTCGTTCTGCTGGGACGAGGAGCCTCCTGACCCTCATTGACGCCGGCATCAAGTTCCGGTATGCTGTAGGCCTATGGAGGATCGGGTCATCAGGCGGGTTCGAGCGGGCAGTTTGAAAGCGTTATGGGCGCTGGGGTCCGTGCTTCTCGGCTCGCCGTTGGTGGCGGCGTCCTTGTCCATGTCGCCCGCTCCGGCCGGGCCGCCGTCCTTCTTTTCCGGCGAACGCCTCATTTATGAAATCAGCTGGGCCGGTCTCAAAGTCGGGCAGGGGACTCTTGAATCCGAAGCCGGCGAACCGTTGAACGGCCGCGATGTTTTCCGCATCCGGTCCACGACCCGCTCCAACAAGCTGCTCTCGTACATCTTTCCCGTCCGGGACCGGATCGAATCCATCATGGACGCAAGCGGACTGTACCCTTACAAAATCACGGTGGATCAGAGGCACGGACCCCGCAAGCGCTATAAGGAGATTCAATTTGACCAGGACGGCCACACGGCGATGATGCTTTTCAAAGGCAAGACTTCCCGCTTTGATGTGCCGCCGCAGGTGCAGGATATCCTGTCCAGTCTGTATTATTTCCGGACCCTCCCGGTATTGGAGAGCGGGACCTCGGTCTTCATTGACGTGCATGAAAGCCAAAAGAACTGGAAATTGGAGATCAAGATCCTCGGCCGGGAAACGCTCAAGACCGCGCTCGGGACGATCCCAACCGTCAAGGTCAAGGCGATCGTGCAGTTCGAGGGGATTCTGTGGGACAAAGGCGATCTCACTCTCTGGCTGACGGATGACGCCCGCCGGATTCCGGTGCTGATGCAGGGAAAGATCGTGATCGGTTCCATCACCGCGATGCTCACACAGGTCGAGCCCCAGAAGCTCGCTCCGGCGCCCTGAAAGGATCTGATGATCATGAACCGGGCCGGAACGGGGTTTATCGGGATTGCATTATCCCTGACTCTATTCTCCTCATTTTCCCGCGCATGGGCGGTTGAGTCGGGGCCTCTGTCCGTTCCGGTCAGGCCTTCGGTGGTTCAATCCACCAACCACGATCTGTCGCGTCCGCTGCGGGAAATGCCGGTGATTCCGCCATCCGCCGGGCCGGTGGAGCGCGAGATTCCGAAACAGCCGCTGCCCTGGACCCAAGCGCCGAACATTCCAGCGTCCAAAATCCCGGCGATGGATCCCCTTGTTCAAAGTCTGTCTCCCGCACTCAAGATGCCGTCGCCCATCCAGTCCTTTGACGGCGTGGGCAACGTGAACGGCGTGCTGCCGCCGGACCCCAACGGCGACGTCGGGCCGAATCACTATGTGCAAATGGTCAACGTGTCTTTTGCCGTCTGGGATAAATCCGGCGCGCTGCTCTATGGACCGGCCGCGGGCAACACGCTATGGACCGGCTTCGGGGGAGCATGCGAGACCACCAATGACGGGGATCCGATTGTGCAGTACGACCCGCTGGCCGACCGCTGGGTGATGAGCCAGTTCGCGTTGCCCAATTTCCCCAATGGTCCGTTTCACCAATGTTTCGCCGTCTCCCAGACTCCCGATCCGACCGGGGCCTGGCATCGTTATTCCTTCCTGGTCAGCGGCACGAAATTGAACGACTATCCCAAGATCGGCGTCTGGCCGGACGGCTATTACATGTCGGTGAACCAGTTTAACGAGGGCACGTTGAGTTGGGGCGGGGCGGGGGCCTTTGTTTTTGAGCGCGGACAAATGCTGGCCGGTCTTTCGGCGCAAATGGTCTATTTTGATCTTTTCCCGGTGGATCCCAACCTGGGCGGCATGCTTCCTTCGGATTTGGACGGCCCGACGCCGCCGCCGGTCGGCGCCCCGAATTTCTTCATGCAGGTGGACGACAACGGCCTGGGATTCCCGGCGGATCAACTCGAGCTATGGCAATTCCACGTCGACTGGACCACTCCTGCAAACTCGACCTTCACCGGCCCGACGCTTCTGCCGACGGCCGCCTTCGATTCCAATATGTGCGGCTATGCGGTGAACTGCATTCCTCAGCCGGGAACGGCGAGAAAGGTGGACGCCATCTCCGACCGGTTGATGTATCGCCTGGCCTACCGTAACCTTGGAACGCACGAATCGCTGGTCGTCAACCATACCGTGGATGTGGACGGAACCAACCATGCCGGAATCCGGTGGTACGAAATCCGGGACCCCGGCGGCGCGCCCGCCATTTATCAACAAGGCACCTTCGCTCCCGACGCCGACCATCGCTGGATGGGCAGCATCGCGATGGACGGCGCGGGCAATATCGCAATGGGCTATTCCGTCTCGGGGACCACCACCTTTCCGTCCATCCGTTACACGGGCCGATTGGCGGGAGAACCGTTGGGCGATCTGCCGCAAGGCGAGAGCGAGCTCATCGCCGGCGCCGGTTCGCAGAGGAGCACCGCCTCCCGCTGGGGCGATTACAGCATGATGGGCGTGGACCCGACGAATGACTGCACCTTCTGGTATACACAGGAGTACTATTCGGCGACGAGCAGCTCCGGATGGAAAACACGCATCGGCTCCTTCAAATTTCCCACCTGTCCCGCCGGTCCGAATGCCGATCTTTCGATCGTGGGAGGCGGCTCGCCCAATCCGGTAACGGTGGGAAATAACCTGACCTATTCCCTGACGACAACGAACAACGGTCCGGACGACCTGACGGCCGTGACCTTAACCGATACGCTTCCGCCCGGGATGACCTTTGTCTCGGCCACGCCGGGCTGCATAGAATCTGGCGGGGTGGTGACCTGCAGTCTGGGCGTCATGCTCAATGGAGCGAGCGTGGCCGTGACGATTGATATCGTGCCCACAACAACCGGCAACCGCAGCAATAGCGTTACAGTCGCGGGTGATGTTTCGGACCCCCCGGATCCCAACACGACCAATAAC